>JAJYZK010000442.1 GCA_021799945.1 Acidobacteriota bacterium | reverse complement strand
ACCCGAGCCAGCCGATCAGCTACCGCAATATCTGGGTTCGGGATCTCCCCTAAAGGTCATGGGGAAGTGCGCAGCGACACCCGCCGCGCGGCGGCCGCTTGCAACAGCGGCCGCCAGCATCCTCACCCATACTCTTCGGACTCCCGCTCCGCCGCGCGCAGCGCCCGGAAGGGGAGAATGCGGCCCGCCGTTTCGAATTTGAATGAGGTGGGAGCCGTGCAGGAGTTTGCGAGCCGATGAAGATCGGGATTACGTGCTATCCGACGTATGGCGGCAGCGGAGTGGTGGCCACCGAACTGGGCATCGAACTGGCGGCGCGCGGCCACCAGATCCACTTCATCACCTATTCGCAGCCCTTCCGACTCACCGGCCGGGAAGAGGGCATCTATTACCACGAAGTTCCAGTAACCAACTATCCGCTCTTCGAATACCCGCCTTACGATCTCGCTCTGGCGACCCGCATGTCGGAGGTGGCCGAGTATTACGAACTCGATCTGCTGCATGTGCATTACGCGATTCCGCACTCGGTCAGCGCGCTGCTGGCCCGCCAGATGCTGGCGGGCAGAAAGAGGCTGCCCTTCGTCACAACCCTGCACGGAACCGACATTACCCTGGTCGGGCTGGACCGTTCCTACCTCCCGATCACTCGATTCGCCATAGCCCAGAGCGACGGCGTCACTTCCATCTCCAGCTACCTGCGGCAAAAGACGGTGGAGGACTTCGATGTGCGCCGACCGATTGAGGTGATTCCCAATTTCGTCAACTGCGACGAGTACAAGCCGCTGGGAGAGGGGCGAGCCGCGGCCCGGGCTCGCTATGCCTCCAGCGGGGAGAAAATTCTGCTGCATCTTTCCAACTTTCGGCCGGTGAAACGGGTTCTCGACGCCGTAGAGGTCTTCGCCCGAATCGCGACGAAGATTCCTTCGCGGCTCTTGATGGTGGGTGACGGGCCCGACCGCTCGGCCGCCGAGTGGCTGGTGAACAGCAAGGGCCTCCAGCATCGAGTGCAGTTCCTGGGCAAGCAGGATCGCGTTCACGACCTGCTTCCGGTCGCCGACCTTATGCTGATGCCGAGTGAGCTGGAATCCTTCGGATTGGCGGCGCTGGAGGCGATGGCCTGCCGCGTGCCGGCCATCGCCACCCGGGTGGGAGGAGTGCCGGAGCTGGTGGAGGACGGCCTGACCGGGATGCTCTTCGCGGTCGGCGACGTGGAGGGCATGGCCGCCGCGGCGGCCGAGTTGCTGAGCGATGAGGCCAAACTTGCGGCGATGGGCCAGTCCGCCCAGGCGGCGGCGCGCAAGCGGTTCTGCGCCTCGCTCATCATTCCCCGCTATGAAAGGTTCTACGAACGAATTCTGGAGCGCTCGGAGGTCTGATCGGCGAGCACAATCTGATTGGGAGTAATGGGCATCTCCATGGTCACCCGGGCGCCCCGGCCGGGCCGGCTGGTCACCTCAAAGCGCGCCGCGCTGCCGTACAGCATCTCCAGCCTTTCCCGGACGTTCCGCATGCCAATGCCCGCGCCCTGCGCGGAGTATCCGGAGGCCGGCCGATGGCCCTCCGGGATGCCCACGCCGTCATCCTCCACCTCGACGATCAATCTGTCCGCTTCGATCCGGCTGCGCACGGTTACCGCGCCGCCATGAATGCGGGGTTCCAGTCCGTGCTTGATGCTGTTCTCGATCAACGGCTGCAGCAGCATGGAGGGCACCAGCAGGTCCAGCGTGCGCGGATCGATTTCCTTCACCACCCGCAGCTTATCCTCGCCGAAACGGACGACCTCGATGCCCAGGTAGTTGTCGGTGAAGCTCAGTTCTTCGCGGAGAGGCACGTAGGAATCGTGGTCCTTCAACAATGCGCGCAGGATATTGCCAAGCTGCACGATCATTTCCCGCGCCTGTTCGGGCCGGAAGCGGATCAGGGAGGCGATGGAATTGAGAGTATTGAAGAGGAAGTGAGGATTGATCTGTCGCTGCAGCGCATCGAAGCGCGCCTCCAGCACCAGGCGCTTCTGCTCTTCCAGCTTGAGTTCAATGCGGCTTGCATTCCAGATCTTGATCGGGATCGCCACCACCGCGACCGGACAGACGGCCACCGCAATCTTTTCCCAGCCGTAGGACTCGAGGTTGAAGAGCCGGCTGGGGTAGAGACGCGCCAGCCACATGCGGGCGACCTGCATGCCCACAATCAGAATCACCAGCAGCACTTGGCTATCGAATCGCGGTTTGCGTAGATTTCTCCGCACCCAGCGGTAAATGCTCAGGTCCACAAACGGGGAGAAGGACCAGATCTCCTCCGGCTCCACGCTCCGGCGGTAGAATCCGGCGACGATCGCGACGGCGAGAAAAAACGGCAGAGTCAGGTATTCGCCGTGCAGCATGGCGGGGACGGAGAGAACTGCGCCGCCCACCCCGGCGGCGAAGGGTCCTAGCAGGATTCCGAGCAGGACGACAGTTTCAAATCCGATATCGGCGCCCAGGAAATTGGGTACGATGATCCGCATCCACACCCCGAGGGTCAGGGGGATGGAGATAAAGGCCACCAGCCCGAGAGTCTGTTTGCGGTTGCGCCGCTCGATGAAGAGCAGACGCTGAAAGGTGTGGGCGCGGGCCAGCACGGCGGAGACGGCAGCCGCCACCCCCAGCTTGATAAGCAGGGAAATAAGCGCCAATCTGGGCTCGTGCACACCCATTACTCTACGCCACTTTGCCAGAATGGCGGGGCCGCCG
>JAJYZK010000441.1 GCA_021799945.1 Acidobacteriota bacterium | reverse complement strand
GTTGTGGGCCATCCCCTCCGGCTTTCTTTCCGGCGCGGGGGCCGCGGCCGGCATCGCCGTCATTAACTCCATCGGCAATCTCGGCGGCTTCGCCGGGCCATTCCTGATCGGCTGGCTGAAAGGCAGGTCCGGCGGATACCGGGCCGGGCTGGACGCCGTCGGCGCCCTTCTCGGCCTTTCGGCGCTGCTGGTGCTTGCGCGCTTTCGTCCGGCGGGCGCGGATGCAAGCGCCGCTTGAGGCCGGCCCCCTGACCGCTGTGGGCCGCGCCTCTCCGGTCAGGGCTGAGAGCCGGCCTGAGAGCGCTTCACCCATTTGCTCCATTCCTCGCCTTGGGAAAGCATTTTGATGTAAACACCCCCCACCACGGACCGCGCCTGAAAGCCAACCATATGGGCGGTGAGCGTGTCGTACCAGTCGGACATCGGCACGCGGTCCGGCGTGCGATTGAGGAATTCGTAGACCGGGTGCGCCAGGGTGAGAAAGTCCTCCTGGTTGGAGGCCAGGGTCGCCGTCCACATCTCCCAGTCGAGCTTGGTGTAGGTCGCCCGGTTATCGAGCGGCAGACCGTAGGGGTTCAGGCGCCCCTTGTAGAAGGCAATCTCCTTGGCCGCCACCTGCGCCGGGAAGAGATTCAGGCCGAGAATCGTATCCCAGACCAGGTTGTACTTCTGGCTCCAGGTTCCGGGTTTGTCGAAGGCGAGGCGAAAGTGGTCGCCGTCGTCGGCCATGGAGACCCAGCGGCCGGCCATGTCCCTGGCCATGGCCTCGTACTTTTCCGCCGCGCCCGCGTCGTTGAGCCGGCGGGCGAGTTGCGCATAGACGCCGAGCGCTTCAATGGCTTTGATGGAGAGATTCGTATTGTGCGCGAGATGCCCGGCGAAGTCGTCGGTGCTGAGCTGGTTGGCCGGATCGAAGCCGTTTTGCGCCAGGTACTCGGCCCAGCGGGAGAGCAGGGGCCAGTGGCGACGGGCAAAGTCCGCGTTGCCTTCGCTGTGGGCCAGCGCGCCGGCCAGCAGAAGGATGTCCGCGGACTCCTCTACCGGCATCTGGTCCACCTCCGACCGTTCTCCGCCGCCGTAAAGCTGCCCGTTGGCCAGAGGATAGACGCCCAGATCGTGCGGCGCGAAGGGAAACTTCCAGCGCGCGCTCTCCGCATAGCGCAGCACCGGCTCAAGCTGGGCCTCCACCAGCCGGGGATTCAGGAGCAGAAACATGGGGGCCGAAGGATAGATGACGTCCACGGTGGAGATGGAGCCGTTGCTGAAGTTCTCCTTGGGCATGAAAAAGGGAGCGCCGTCGCCGGACTCCACCAGCTTATGAGCGGCGATGGCCTGAGGATAGGCCAGCACCGCGGCGGCTGCGTATTCCGGTCCTCCGGTCCGGACCAGATCGCCGGTCAGCTCCGCGTCGAATTGCGCGCATCGCGCCGCGAGCTCGGGATATTCCTTCTCGGCCGCCTCCAGCATGGAGGCGAAATCGGGGAACTGGCTCCGCCAATAGGGCAACAGTTTTTGTTCCATATAGACGACGGAAGACTCGTCGTCGTAGGCCAGAAGGACGTGGCGGGAGACCGGGGAGCCGCCCACCGAGCCCAGGGGAAGGCGCACGCTGAGCAGCGGGGGATAGGGGTAGCGGCTGTCGGGCTGGCGGGGCGCGCCGAGATCGTCCGCAGCGGGCAGTTGGCCGGTGTTCAGGAATGTCTCGCGGTAGCTGCGGTTGCCTGCGGCGATCTGCGCGCCGGCCCCGGAGGGCGCCGCCAGGTAGAACCAGCCCCAGTCGATGCGGACGTTGTCGCCGAAGCGCTGCAACATCTGCTGGTCCCGCGTGCCGATGCGGAGCAGGTCGAGTCCCTGCACGGCCCCGCGAGACCAGTCCACGGCCTCGCCGGGATCGTTCGTCGCCAGTTCGCCCGCCGCGTCGAGATACAAATCGACGTCGTGCGGATTCCCGTCCCGGGATTGGATGGACATGGTGAGATAGGTGACCGGCCGGCTCATCGTCGCCAGATCCTCCGGCAGCGCCGGATTCAGGAAGGTCACGGTGAGTTGAATCTCCGGGCTGGTCATCACCGCGATCGTGCGGGTCGGGGTCTGTTCCTGGGAGACCGTCTGCAACGCCGGAAGACCGTTCCCACGGCCCAGAAAGCGGTAGTTGCGGCCGTCCACCCGCACGATGCCGTGGATCGGCTGGCTGACGCCGGTCCAGTGGGTCGTCTCCGCGCCGGTGAGGGTGTCGGCGGCCGACCACAGGCTGAAGTAGGGATCGTGCACGGCGAGCGGAGGCGCCGGCGGGCGCAGGGGAGCCGGCGCCGGGCTTTGGGCATAGGCCGACGGCAAGAGCAAAAAGAGGCTGAGTGCAAAGGCGCGCGCCGCGGCGGGCATTCCGGGCATGGACGAGGCAGAGAAAAATTTCATGAGCAGGTTCCTGAGCCCCCGGAGAACCGGGATTTGGCGCTTCGGGCGCGCGGAGGCGCGGGTAAGCGCGGCAGTTCATTGTACGCAGGAGCGTACGCAGGAGTGCACGCAGGAGTCCGCCCGGCCCCGCCGCGCTCGCGGTTTACCGCTCCGGCGGCGGAGCCTCTTGCGGTTCGTGCGGCGGATCGAGCTGCGCAGCTTGCGCGGAATCCCGGGCGGAATCCTGAGGCACAAAGCGATAGCCGACGCCGCGCACCGTTTCCAGATAGACAGGCTTGGAGGGATCGTCTTCAAGATAGCGCCGCAGGCGGACAATA
>JAJYZK010000440.1 GCA_021799945.1 Acidobacteriota bacterium | reverse complement strand
GCTGCGGTTCTCGGCATTTCCGCTGAAAAGCTGGCGGTTGTCTGCCGGCAGGCCTCGCAGGAGACGGGAGCCCCCGTGTCGATGGCGAATCTGAACTCTCCGGAGCAGACAGTGATCTCCGGAGCCGCCGCAGCAGTGCAGCGCGCGATGGTCCTGGCCCGGGAGTGCGGCGCCGGGCGCACGATCCTGCTCCCGGTCTCGGCGCCTTTCCATTGCGCCCTCATGCAGCCGGCCCAGGATGCGCTCGCTCCGGTTCTCCGCGCCCTGCCGTTTTCCCGGCCCGACGTTCCCATCGTGGTCAACGTGGATGCCGCCCCGACCTGCGACGAAGAGGTCTTGCGCGAGTCGCTGATCCGCCAGGTCACCGGATCCGTGCGCTGGACGGAATCCATGCAGGCCCTCATCGCGGAAGGATTCACCACCTTCGTGGAGGTGGGTCCGGGCCGGGTGCTGAGCGGCCTGCTGCGCCAGATCGACCGCGGCAAGAGAGCGCACCAGGTCGAAGATCCGGCAGGCGTGACCAAGTTGCTCGATGCGCTGGCCCGGCCGCACGGCTGAGCCAGCCGCCGATTATTCCGTGGAAAGCTCCACCGGCGAAAAGGCGAGCGTGTGGTTGCTCCGCTCCACCCACAGAAACATCGGCGTCTTCTGCCCATTGACGTCCACACCCACCACCACGCCGGAGCCGACCGTTTTGGCCATCACGATCTTGTGGGAAGTGATGTCTCCCCAGTCGCTTGCATGTCCCCAATCTGTGGAAAAGCGCCCGTAGGTATAGGGCTTGTAGCGTTCCGCATGCTGCACCCAGTCGGGATCGTGATTCCAGATCGCGAAGGCCTTGGGCAGGTTCTTTTGTTCCAGGGCATCGAAGAATCGATTGACCAGGTGTTCCTCCGGCCAATCCCAGAAATACCAGACAAATCCGGCGAGAACCAGACAGCAGGCCAGAGCCGTGAGCAGCGCGTTGCGCCGCCGGCGGGCCTTCAGGGCATCGTAGACCGGTGCGTCCATCAGGGTCATTCGCGGAGATCCTTCTCGTGCTCGTGCCTTCTGGCGGCGCCAAGCGCCGGCGCCCTTCCTTCAAGCCCGGCGCCAGGCTCTAGAAATGCGCCGAACGAGACTTCGCGGCCTGGGCCTCATTGTACTTGGAACCTTTTGGCCCGGAGATGGTTTCCGATCCGGTCTTTCAGCGCTCCATAAAGCGCCGCGAAAGAGCCGCGCCGGAGCTGCTCCGAATTCGCCTGGTTCAGCGGCTATACGACGTTTGTTCCCGTTCCGCCGCCCGCTCCAGCGCGAGCTCGATCAGCCGGGATATCAGATCGGAATAGGACCAGCCCGAAGCCTGCCAGAGCTTGGGATACATGCTGATGGAAGTGAATCCCGGCATGGTGTTGATCTCATTGACGTATATCTTGCCGGCGGCGGTGGGCTCCATGAGAAAGTCCACGCGGGCCAGTCCGGAGCAGTCGCAGGCGCGAAATGCGGCGAGGGCCATCGCGCGCACCTGTTTCGTTTGCCGCCCGGTCAGCTTCGCGGGGATAATGGCCCGGGAGCCTTCCGTCAGGTATTTCGCCTCATAATCGTAGAATTCCTTCGCGGGAACAACTTCGCCGACCACCGACGCCTCAGGGGAATCGTTGCCCAGCACAGCCACTTCCAGCTCTCGCGCCCGAGCGGGTTTTCCATTGCGGCTCCGGCGGCCCACCCCCTGCTCCACCACGATTTTGCGGTCATATCCCGCGGCCTCCTCGATGGCCGGCGCCAGCTCCTTCCGATCGTGCGCCTTGTTGATGCCTACCGACGATCCCAGATTGGCGGGCTTGACAAAGACCGGGTAACGGAGCCGAGACTCCAGGCGGGCCACAATCTTTCTGGGGTTCAGCCGCCATTCCTGCCGGAGAAAAGTTACATGCCGGACAATGGGGAGTCCGGCGGCGGAAAAGAGACGCTTCATGATTTCTTTATCCATGCCGGTGGCGGATCCCAGCACGCCGGAGCCCACGTAGGGCAGCCCCGCCAGATCCAGCAGTCCCTGAATGGTTCCGTCCTCGCCGAAGGTGCCATGCAGCACCGGGAAGACCACGTCCAGCGACGGGATGTCCTTTCCGGGAGAGGCCGGAACGATCACGCCCTCGCCGGGAGGCGGCAGCGCGCGACGATCTTTGGCTTGATCCGGGGCTCGAGCCGTCCCGCTCTCCAGGGCCCCCGCCGGCCTGCCTTCGGTCTTCGCCTCCTTTCCGTTCAAAAGCCGCTCCGCCGCGGCGGAAATCAGCCAGCGTCCGTTTTTGGCGATGCCGATTGGGATGACCTCGAACCTGGTCCGATCGATGGCCTTGAGAATGGAAGCCGCGGACAGTAGGGAGATCTCATGTTCCCCGCTGCGGCCTCCGAAAAGCACGCCGACGCGCAATCTGTTTTTCATTCCGATCCGATTCTATGGGGGATTGGTCCCATGCGGGGCGCCGCTTCTGGTGCAACGGCCTCGGCTGACCACCAAGGTAGACTCAGCAGGAGGGCGGCGGCCCCTCGGCAAGCATGGCGCCCCGCAACTGCGCAAACTCACCTTGGCCCGCCGGCATCCCTCTATTGGCTCCCCATACCGGGCCCCTGGAGATTGCATGTCCCCCACGATCCAGCATCTCTTGCGCGTTCACGGCAGTCATTGGACGGTCGGCGTCGTCATCCTTAGCGCAGCGGTCATTCTCAGCTCCTTTGCCGAGAAGATCCTGCGC
>JAJYZK010000439.1 GCA_021799945.1 Acidobacteriota bacterium | reverse complement strand
ACCGGCACGTCGCTCCCGGCAAAAAGCTGTGGACTTGGGGAAGCGGCGAATTCGGCAAAGCCTGGGTCCGCAATTTAACTGATGCCGATGGCCCCTACATAGAGCTGATGGCGGGCGTTTACACCGACAATCAGCCTGATTTTTCCTGGCTGCACCCTTACGAAACCCGGAGTTTCAGCCAGTTCTGGTATCCGATTCAGAACATCGGTCCGGTGAGCTACGCCAACGTGCATGCGGCCCTCAGCCTGGAGCGCTCTAGCGAAGGCATCTGGATGGGAGTGTGTTCTTCGGAGCGGTTCAGGTGCTGTTCCATCCGCGTCCAGTGCGATGAAGAACAGGTGTTTGTCGAAACGGTGGATCTCGCGCCCGGCGAACCCTGGATCGGAAATTGGATCGGGCATTTCCCGGAAAAACGCGAACTGCACCGGTTCCGCTTCGAGCTGCGCAACGCTCAGGGAAAGTTGTTGCTTCACTATAGGCCGGAAGCGCCGCAACTCGCCGAGCTGCCTGGACCGGCAACGGAGCCGCTTGCTCCGGAGCAGATCGAGTCGGCGGATGAGCTCTACATCACCGGGCTGCACCTGGAGCAGAACCGACATGCGACACGCTCGCCGGAGCCATATTGGGAAGAAGGTCTGCGCCGCGATCCTGGGGATGCGCGGCTGGACAATGCCATGGGGCTGGCGGCATTGCGTCGAGGCGAATTTGGGCGCGCTGAAAATTACTTTCGCGCCGCCATAAAGCGGCTTACCCGGCGAAATCCAAATCCGCGCGACGGCGAGTCCTACTACAATCTCGGCCTGGCGCTTGCCTATCAGGGGCATCAGGACGAGGCGTATGCCGCGTTCTATAAAGCGACTTGGAACTATGCATGGCGCAGCCCCGGATATTACGAACTGGCGAGGATTGCCTGTGAGCGGGGCGATTTCGCCGACGCGCTGCGGCATCTCGATGAGAGCCTCAAGACCAACACGGAAAATCTGAAAGCACGCGATTTAAAAGCCGCCGCGCTGCGGCTCTTGGGACAGGGGGACGAGGCGCGGCAGCTGGTGAATGAAACTCTGCGGCTTGACCCGCTGGATTTCCTGGCCCTGGCGGAGAAGTTTTTTCTGCAACCCCCGGCGGCAGGCGACACCAGTTGCGATGCCGTCGTCCGGCTGGATGGCGATGTGCAAACGGCGCTTGATATTGCCTACGACTACGCCGGCGCTGGATTGCTGGAAGAGGCCCGGCGGTGGCTCGAAATGGTCGTCGCAGGCATGAACACGCAATACCCAATGGTCTTCTACACGCTGGCGTGGTTGGCAGATCGCCTCGATGATGGCAAAGCAGCCGAAGATTATCGAAGGCAGGCTGCGAAGGCTTCGTCCTTGTATTGTTTTCCTTCCCGCGTGGAGGAAATGGTGGTTTTGCAGGAGGCGTTGCGGCGAGAGCCCCGCGATGCAAAGGCGAATTATTATCTAGGAAATCTCTACTACGATCGCAAGCGTTACGGAGAAGCCGTCGCCTGCTGGCGGGATTCGGTGATGTTGGATCCGACGTTCTCCATTCCGTGGAGAAACTTGGGGATCGCCGAATATAACGCGCGGCATGATCCGGAAGCGGCGCTTGCCGCCTATGCAAAAGCATTTGAGACGAACCCGGCGGATGCGCGCCTGCTCTACGAGTTCGATCAGTTGAAGAAGCGCCTGGGATTCGAGCCGGAGGAACGCCTTGCAGCTCTAGAAGCGCGGAGTGATCTAGTCGAGCAGCGCGATGATTTGAGCATCGAACGCATCGCGCTGCTGAACCTTACCGGGCAGCACGAGCGGGCTCTGCACATTCTTCTCAGTCGTCGGTTCAGCCCCTGGGAGGGTGGAGAGGGTCTGGTCTCCGGTCGGTATGTGGATGCTCATACCGCGCTGGGACGGGCGGCCATCGATGATGGCGATTTCGCGCGCGCGGCGAGGCATTTCCAGCAAGCCAGAAATTATCCGCAAAATCTCGGAGAAGGCAAGCATCTGCTCACGCTGGAGCGGCAGCTCGATTACTGGCAGGGACTGGCACTGGAGAGCTCCGGGGATACCGTCCGCGCGCAGGAATTATACCGCGCTGCTGCCGCTCCGCTGTCCGCGTATTCAATCCATAGTTATTACCGGGCTCTTGCACTCCGGCATCTGGAACGCGAGGATGACGCGCGGACGGCCCTGGAAGAACTTCGAGCCTATGCCCAACAGCACCGGAACGATGAGCCGGTGATCGACTATTTCGCCACATCGCTGCCGAATTTTCTTCTCTTCGAGGATGATTTGAAAGTGCGAAATCTGCTCGGATGCCTGCTTCTCGAAGCCTATGCCGAACTTGGCCTGGGGCAATTGGTGCATGCGCGGGAGCTTTTTCTCGAGGTCCTGAAGATGGAACCAAGCAATATCGACGCCTGGCAAGAGATCTCGCAATGGAAGCAAGCACAGAGTATGCGGGACACAACAGGTGCCTAGTGGATACATTCCCGGCGTCCACGGTTCAGAAAAATACGTAAGCTCCGCAGAAACAAATGTGAGCCAAAGCTATGCGTGGCTGGTTTGTGGAGTGGCGGCCATCGCGGGCCTGCTTTTCGGCTTCGATATCGCGGTCATCAATGGAGCAATCGTCTTCCTGCGCGTTCAGTTTCGCCTGACGGACTTTGAAACCGAATTCGCGGTCAGCAGCTTGCTGATCGGCTGCATCGCGGGAGCGTCTCTGGCCGGCTGGCTGAGCGACCGCTA
>JAJYZK010000438.1 GCA_021799945.1 Acidobacteriota bacterium | reverse complement strand
GCAGTAGATGTTGTACCGCTCCTGACCGCGCTCCAGAACCTGCAAGGTGACCGGGAACGGCATCATGTCCAGCTCTTTGCCGTTCATCAGGCCGGTATGGTAATACGCATCCGCATCGAGCTGGCCGCGAGCCACGGTGTTCTCCACCTGGGGTCGAACGGAGCGGCCGGAGTCAAAAAAAGTGGTGCCGCGCTGCGGGATGAACTTGGGCTGGTTCTGCATATCCTGCCGGCATCCCGAGGCCAGCATCAGCCCAAGGGCGAGCGCGGGCCAGGCCAGGCGCACCGCCGGAAGATGTCCTTTGGCCGCGATTGGCCCCGAAGCGGTTGGCGTTGCGGTCTTAATATTCCACCTCCACCACCGATACCGGACCGAAGCCCTCGAGAAACGCTCGCGACTCCTCGATGGCAAACTTGGGATCCTGGGCCTCCAGGCACAGGAAGAACTTGTCCGAGGTGGCGCCGTTGCGGAAGTTCGGCGCATTGAAGAGCGGGTGATACAACTGGGGCAGGCCGCACATGGCCAGCATGCCGAAGGCCGCCGAAAGGCCCGCCCAGAGGATGGTCCACTCATACGCGGGGATGATGAAGGCCGGCCAGGAAAAGAGCGGACGCCCGGCGATATTGAGCGGATAGGCGAAGACGGCGACCCAGGTCTCCATCAGAAACATCGCCGCCAAGCCGATCAGGCCGCCGGCCAGGCAGATGAGCGGCACGTAGTTGCGGTGGAAGCCGATGGCCTCCGCCGCCTCTTCGACCGCGTAGGGCGTGTAGCAATCCATCCGGCGCCATCCGGAGTCATATGCGGCCCTGGCCGCGATCACCAACTCCCCGGGAGTTTCGAATTCGGCCAGCAGTCCGTAGGTTCCTTCTCGAATCGGCATCAGTCGCCTGCCTCCATCGGCTCCGCCTTGGGCCGTATCTTGGCCTGCGGGAGCATCATGCGCAATTCAGACATGGGGATCATGGGCAGGAAGCGCACGAACAGGAAAAAGAGCGCGGTAAACAGCCCCAGCGTCCCGACAAACGTCGCGTAATCCCAGCGCGTTGCCTTGTAGGTTCCCCAGGATGAGGGTAGAAAATCGCGGTAGAGGCTGGTCACGATGATGACGAAGCGCTCGAACCACATGCCGGTATTCACGATCAGGGAGAGCAGAAACATGATGGCCGGGCTGGACCGCACGCTGCGCAGCCAGAGCGACTGCGGCAGGGCGATGTTGCAGGTGATCAGCACCCAATACGACCAGCCCATGGGACCGAACATCCGGTTCCACATCATGAAGAACTCCCAGTGGCTGGCCGAGTACCAGGCCATGAAGACTTCCATGGAGTAGCCGTAGGCCACGATCAGGCCGGTGGCCAGCATCACCTTGCCCATGTTGTCGATGTGGCGGAGCGTGATCAGGTCTTCCAGGTGGTAGAACTTGCGGATCGGGATGGCCAAGGTGATGACCATGGCGAATCCGGAATAGATCGCGCCGGCCACGAAATACGGCGGAAAGATGGTGGTATGCCAGCCGGGCAGCACGGCGACAGCGAAATCGAAGCTGATGACGGAGTGCACGGAGAGCACCAGCGGCGTGGCCAGCCCGGCCAGCAGCAGGGAGGCCGTCTCATACCGCATCCAGTGCTTCACCGATCCCCGCCAGCCGAGGGAAAGCAGCCCGAATGTGAACTGGGCGAACTTCGATTGGGCCCGGTCGCGCATGGTGCCCAGGTCCGGCACCATCCCGATATACCAGAAGACCACCGAGATGGTCGCGTAGGTGGAGACCGCGAAGACGTCCCAGAGAAGCGGAGACCGGAACTGCGGCCACACATTCATGGTGTTCGGATAAGGGAGCAGCCAGTACCCCAGCCACGGGCGTCCGACGTGGATGACCGGAAACATTCCCGCGCAGACGACGGCGAAGATGGTCATCGCTTCCGCGAAGCGGTTGATGGAGTTGCGCCATTGCTGCTTGAACAGCAGCAGAATTGCGGAGATCAGGGTTCCCGCGTGGCCGATGCCGATCCACCACACGAAATTGATAATGGCGAAGCCCCACCCGACGGGGATATCCAGGCCCCAGATGCCCACGCCCCGCAGGAAAAGCCAGGTGACCGCGGTCAGCAGCATCATGCAGATGCTGCCGGCCAGCAGGAATCCGAAAAACCAGCCCAGCGGCGTATGCGAGGTGAGGACAATGCGGGAGATTTCGTCCGTCACCGACGTGAAGGTGTGCCCAGGCGCGATGACGCGATATTCCCCGGTCTTGGGATCCAGCATCGGATCGTTGACTGGTAACTCCGGCTTGGTCGCCATTCTCCGCTAACCTTTCAGCTATTTTCCGACGAGCTCGTTGCGAGAGCCGCGGACAACTCCCCGTTCGGGTTGTAGACTTCCGCGATGTAGGTGGTCCGGGCGCGCACGTTCAGATCCGCCAGCACTCCGTAATTCCGCTTTTGCGACTTGATTTTGGCCACCCGGCTGGAGCGATCGTTGAGATTTCCGAACACGATGGCGCCGGTGGGGCAGGCCTGCTGGCAGGCGGTGACGACTTCGCCGTCCCGAATCTCGCGATTTTCCTTGTCCGCCGCGATCTTGGCCGCAATGATCCGCTGTGTGCAGTAGCTGCACTTCTCCATCACCCCGCGGCTGCGCACGGTGACATCCGGATTGCGCATGAGCTTGAGGCTCTCCGTGGTGAAGTCCGAGAAGAGAAGGAAATTGAAGCGGCGCACCTTGAAGGGGCAGTTGTTGGAGCA
>JAJYZK010000040.1 GCA_021799945.1 Acidobacteriota bacterium | reverse complement strand
GGGAAGCAGCGTCGGCGAATCTCCGCGGCAAGGCTCTCGCGGAGATTGAAAAGGTGAAGTGGGATCCGGAATGGGGGCGGACCCGCATCTCGAACATGGTTGAGTCTCGTCCGGACTGGTGCATCTCCCGCCAGCGCGTATGGGGAGTTCCCATCGCCGTCTTCCTCTGCGGGAACTGCCGCAAGCCGCTGGTCGATCCCGGGGTCAATCGCCGCGTAGCGGAGTTGTTCGCGAGCCAGGGCGCCGACGCATGGTATGTGCGGGAGGCCGCCGAAATCCTGCCCTCCGGCGCGCGCTGTTCCTGCGGCGCGGAGGCGGGGTTCGAAAAAGAGATGGATATCCTCGACGTCTGGTTCGAGAGCGGCGCAAGCCAGGCGGCGGTGCTCGGCCGGGAGCCCGATTTGCCCTGGCCGGCGGATCTGTACCTGGAGGGCGGCGACCAGCATCGGGGCTGGTTCCAGTCCTCTCTGCTCTGCGCCGTGGGCGTGCGCGGCGCGGCCCCCTACCGCATGGCCGCCACCTGCGGCTGGACGCTCGACGAGCAGGGCCGCGCCATGTCGAAGAGCCTCGGCAACGGCGTGGACCCGGTGGATATCGCCGAGCGCCTCGGCGCGGAGATCGTGCGCCTGTGGGTGGCCTCGGTGGATTTCCGCGAGGACGTCGCGGCCAGTGAAAACCTGATGCGCCGGGTGGCCGAAACCTACCGCAAGCTCAGAAACACATTCCGTTATCTGCTGGGCAATCTGCACGGCTTAGATCCCGCGCGGGACGCCGTTCCCTGGGAGCAGATGCAGCCGCTCGACCGCTTCCTGCTGCACCGGACGCGCGAGCTTGCGGAAAGCGTTCTGCGCTGGTACGAGCAGTTCGCCTTCCATCGCGTCTATCACGCGGTGAACGAGTTCGCCGCCGCCGATCTCAGCGCCTTCTACATCGACGTCCTCAAAGACCGGCTGTACACGTTCGCTCCGCGCAGCCTGGCCCGGCGTTCGGCGCAAACCGCCTTGTGGACCATCGCCGAGACGCTGGTGAGACTGCTGGCCCCCGTGCTCAGCTTCACCGCCGACGAAGTCTGGGCCTACCTGCCGGCCATTCCCGGCCGCAAGGCGAGCGTGCATCTGGATCTGTTCCCGGATTTGGCAGGCATCGCTCCGGCTACCGACGCGGGGCTTTGCGACGAATGGGATGAGCTGCTGCGAATTCGCACCGAGGCCCTGAAGAGCCTGGAAGAGGCGCGCCAGGGGAAGACCATCGGCAAGGCGCTGGACGCCAAGCTGCGCCTGGAGGCCCCTCCGGCGACGGCCGCGCTGCTGGAGCGCAACTCCACCGCCTTGCGCGAAATCTTCAACGTTTCTCAGGTGGAGATCGCCGTCTCCGGCGCGGAGACCTTGCGCGCCATCACTTTGCCCGCGGATGGAATCAAGTGCGAGCGCTGCTGGAACTACTCCATCCGCACCGGCAAGGACCGCCGCTGGCCCACGGTATGCGAGCGCTGCTCCGCCGCCCTCGAGGAGATTGGCTTTCCTCCAGTCGGGGACACCGTCCCAGCGCGGTTCGAGGTCGAAAGCGAGTCCGCGAGATGACGCGCTCCACGCTATCCCAGGAAAAGACCGTCCATGTTGTCTGGCTTCTTCTGCTCTCCGCGGGCATCGTCGCCGCCGACCGCTGGACCAAGTGGCTCGCGGCCACACGGATTGCTCCCGGGCGCCATCACGTCGTAATTCCCCGGGTCTTCGCCATCAGCCATGTGGAGAACCCAGGCGCCGCATTCGGCCTGTTCATCAATTCCCCTTCTCCGGATCGCGCGCGCTGGCTCCTGCTCGGCTTCTCGCTGCTGGCGGCCGCCGCCTTCTTCCTGTTGCTGTTGCGGCTGGGGAAACGCATCACCGCAACCACCGTGGCGCTGGCGCTGATCCTGGGCGGGG
This sequence comes from Acidobacteriota bacterium, assembly GCA_021799945.1. Classification (GTDB taxonomy): domain Bacteria; phylum Acidobacteriota; class Terriglobia; order Terriglobales; family Acidobacteriaceae; genus PALSA-350. Next base: position 11,568 of record JAJYZK010000040.1, on the reverse strand, counting down.
CCGTGGGCAACGCCTACGACAGGATGCGCTTTGGATTCGTGATGGACTTCATCGAAGTCCATATCGTGCGCTATCACTATCCGGACTTCAACATCGCCGACTCGGCGATCGTGGTCGGCGGGATCCTGCTGTTTCTGGACGCGCTGCTGAGCAAACCGGAGGCTTGATCCGGGCGGCGCGGCGCCGCTACAGCGTCTTCAGGAATTGTTTGGCCAGCTCCAGCTCGGGGAAGCGCCGCTCCTCCATCTGGAACTCGCGGGGATGCACGCAGCGCCGGCCCGCCCGCACCCTGACCGGATGTTTTAAATGCAACATTTCGTGATACAGAAGATATTCGATCGCGTATCTTGGAGTGCTTCCGCGGTCGAAGATCCGGCTGATGACGATGGTGTTGTGGGCGGAGTCATAGTGGCCCAGGCTTCTCCGCGCCGCCTGTCCGCTCCAGGTGAGCAGCGGGCGTCCCATCAGCCCATGGAAGAAGCGCCGGTTCAGGCCTTCGAATACCTCGTCCAGGTTGTAATGCCGCCCTTGCGGACCCAGCATTTTCTTCCGACCGCGAACCTGGCGCACCCGCTCGGTCTGCCGCATCACCGCTTCGCTCGCGGCGAAGCGCCGGTAGCGGCTGGCGTGCTCCGCTTCAATCGGTTTGCGATAGAGCTTGGCCAGCAGAATGTGCGCGATGGCGCGCAGCACTCCCTCCGGCGCTCCCTCCAGCAGGTCGGAGAGGTGCACGAAAATCTGGCCCTCGCGCAGGCGGATGGTGGTGTTCAACCCGGTAAACCGGCGGAAGCGGACGTCGATGCGGGGAATCGCGGCCCGGGGGCGCAGCTCCCGGTATTGCTCCTCAAACAGACGCGGCAGTTCGGGGTTCACTCCATCTCAGGGTAGCAGAGGCCGGCCGAAGAGCGCGTGGCCCGAGCCGGTGGCCGGGCGGGCGCGCGTGGCCCGGGTTAACCGCCGTTCTTCCTGGATTTTTTCCGCTCCGCGAAATACTTGGTTTCCGAGAGCATCATCTGTCGCGTGTCCTCCTGCAGGGCTTGGATGGCGACCACCGCCTCCTTGCGCTGGATGTCGTACACGGCGTCCGGCCGCGGCTCGTTGACAACGGCGGTCCACGCCGCGGTTTTAGCGGTCAGCAGCTTCAATGCCTTACGCAGGTCCGCGTGTTGATCGTCGTAAGTGTCCAGGTTGTCTTCCAGCTCATCGGCGAGGGCCGTAAAGGCCTGATATCGGCGGCGCAGTTCCGAGGGAAGGTTGGGCTCATCCAAGCCGATCAGCCGGCGCATCGCATCCATGCGCTCGTCGATGTCCTTGATGTAGAGCTCCACCCGGGGAACGGGAAGAGTCGCCGCGTCCCGCAACTCCTCCGTCTCCTGATCCGTCAGCGGATCCAAAGCCCGGCCGGCCTGCTGCGCGCCGCACTCCGCGCGCGGATGGAGCAGCAGAATCAACGACAGGACAACCGGAGAAGCAGCGGACCGCATCGTGCACTCTCGCAATCCCGACTATTTTTTGAAGACCTGCAACATCAGCTCGGTCTGAATCTGGTTGAGCTGCTTGAGCGTCAGCGCCATCATGTCGCGGTCTTCGTACGACGCCGTGTTCAGGATCCCATTGAGGCGGTTGACGGTGTGCTCCATCAACAGTTCGGCGTTCTTCACCTTCCGGGATTCCAGCCTGGCGTCCTGCGAAATGTCCGCATGGATCTTCGCCGCGTAGTCACGGACCGCCTGCAAGGTATCGGCGGCGCGCGGAGAGTCTCCGGCCGCCACTTGCCGCCCGGCCAGCTCGGTCATCTGATGCACAATCTCGGCGTAAAGAAAACACCGCTCGCTCAAGGGCGCCTGGTCGGCCTGGCTCTTGAGCGCATCCAGGCTTTGTTCATCGAGAAGCTTTGCGTCGAAGTCCTTGGCCCGGGCCTGCCCGCCGGACAGGCTGAAGCAGAGGAGGAGGATGGATGCGATGGATGCAACGGAGACACTGGAAATGATTCGCATGAAGCGCCCCCAGTGACCGAACCATATGTCTTGCGTCAGTGCGTTTGATCCAGAGCGATCAGCCGATGCCGGGCCTGCCACTCCTGATCCGGAAACTTGCCGGCGGCGACGGCCAGAAACTTGCGGTAGTACTCTTCCGCCGCCTTCTTGCGATGCAGATTATCGTAGGAGATGGCCCAAAGGAAGTACGTAGACGGAGTCTCGGGAAGAAGTTTTGCTCTCATCGCAAGTGCCTGCAAGGCATCCTGATAGTTCTTTGTCTGGGTCGCGGCAAAGGCCAAACCGCTCCAGGAGTCGGCGTCGCCGGGCTCCAGCTTGACCGCGTTGCCGAGCGCCTCTTCCGCCTCCGGATATCGCTTTTCGAGCAGCAGGTTGCGTCCCAAAGCGGCATACGCCTCCTCATCTTTGGGATTGGCCTTCACCAAATCCTCGTAGATGGGATCGGCCTGATCCGGCTGTCCGGCCTGGACAAAGGCGTCGGCGAGCATCCGCTGCACCTGCGGATTCTGCGGCTCCAGCCGGTGAAGCTTCTCGAGCACCGGAACGGCATCCTGCCGCTTCCCTTCTCCGATGAGCGCGGTGGCAAGCTGAGCGTTCAGCGCGGGATCGTCGGGCGAATGCGCAAGGGCGGCCTTGACCAGCGGCTCCGCATCGGCGTACTTGCCTTCCTGCAGCAGCAGTTGCGCGAGCCCGCCACTCGCCTCCGCGCCGGTTTCGCCGCCGGCGCCGGCGGGCGAGGCGAGCAGGCGTCGGTATGCCTGCTCGGCTGTTTGGGTATCTCCTTTGGCTTCCGCGATCTGGGCCGTGAGGAGCAGGTCGGAGGGAACCTCCGGGCTCAGGCGCAAGGCCGAAAGCAGCGCATCGCGGGCGGCATCGGGATCGCTGCTTCGATCCAGTTCGGCCAGCGCCCGAAAGGCCTGAGCCTGGGCCGCGGGATTCGGCGGCTCGGGATCCAGCAATGTCGCCGTCACCAGCTGCTGGCGCGCCTGCTCCCATTTCGATTCCCGCGCCAGGAGCAGCCCGAGAGCGAGACGGGACTCGAACTGGCGGGGATCGGCGGCAATGGCTTTGCCGTAGTCCGCCGCCGCGGCCTCCTGCCGGCCGGCGGCCTCGTCCACGTAACCCAGGTCGTAGAGCGCTCGCGCATCCCCGGCGTGCACGGCGAGATACTTCTCCAGCAGCGGACGCGCCGCGGAGAAGTCGTTCTGTTGTACCGCGCTCTCCGCCTGAGCCAGCAGCGGATCCAAAAGCGGCGCCGCCGGACGGGCAACGTCGTTCCGCGGGACCGCGGGCGGCGCGGTCGCGGCCGGCTGCGCATCCGGATCCTCCGCGCCCGGCGGCAATTGATTCTGGGCAGGCAGACTGGCGGCCATCCAAAAGGCCGCCACCGCAACACCCAGAGCGGATGCGCAGCGACGCCGCCAAATCCGATTGTTCCGCATATTGTTCCGCATGCCGCGCACCCTCAGACTGCCAGTTCCCGATCGGCCAGCGCCCGGCCCAGCCAGATGCCGGTGTGGGAGCCGGGCGTCTGCGCTACCTGCTCGGGAGCGCCCGCGGCCACAATCCTTCCCCCGGCGGCGCCGCCTTCGGGACCGAGATCGATCACCCAGTCCGCGGATTTGATGACATCCAGATTATGCTCCACCACCACCAGGGAGCCGCCCGCGTCGATGAGACGTTTGAAGGCCGCCAGCAGCTTGCCCACCTCGTCGAAATGGAGACCGGTGGTGGGTTCGTCCAAAATATAGAGAACGCGGCTCGCCCGGCGCCCGGCCCCACCCGTGCGGGAGGCCGCCAGGCGGCCTTGCGCAAGGTGCGCAGCCAGCTTCACGCGCTGCGCTTCGCCGCCGGAGAGCGTGGTCGCCGACTGGCCCAGCCGCAGGTAACCCAATCCCACTTCGTCCAGCACCGCCAGCCGCTCGACAATTTTCGGCTGGCCGGCAAAAAAGCGAAGCGCCTCTTTTACCGTAAGGTTCAGCACTTCGTAGATGTTTTTGTTTTTATATTTCAACTCCAGCGTGCTGGATTTGTATCGCGTGCCGTCGCACTCCTCGCAGGGCAAAGCCACATCGGCCAGAAATTGCATCTCGACGGTCACCACCCCGTCGCCCTCGCAGACGTCGCATCGCCCTCCCGGAACGTTGAAGGAGAAATGTCCAGGACCGAGGCCGCGCCTCTGCGCCTCCGGCTGGGCGGCGAAAAGCTCCCGGATGGCGTCAAAGGCCTTGATATACGTGACCGGATTGGAGCGCGGCGTCCGGCCGATCGGCGCCTGATCCACCAGCACAATATCGTTCAGCCGATCCGCGCCCTTGAACTCACGGTACAAATGGGAGGGATCTCCGGCCTCCATCTTGCCAAGGGCGTGCGCCACTGCGCGAAACAGCACGTCGTGCACCAGGGTGGACTTGCCGGAACCGGAAACGCCGGTGATGCACACCAGCATGCCCAGAGGAATCTCCACATCCAGCCCTTGCAGGTTATGCGCCCGCACCCCGCGCAAGCTCAGCTTCTCCTTCGCTGGGGATCGACGGCGGACGGGGACCGGGATGGTAAGCTTCCCGCTCAAGTAACGCCCGGTGATCGACTCCGGATTCCTCGTCACCTCGGGGACGGTTCCCGAGGCCAGGATGCGGCCGCCAAATTCTCCCGACCCCGGCCCCAGATCGAGGAGCCAGTCCGCCGCGCGGATCAGATCTGCGTCGTGTTCCACCACCAGAATCGTGTTGCCGAGATCGCGCAGCTCTTCCAGCAGCCGGATGAGCTTGGCCGTGTCCCGCGTATGCAGGCCGATCGAAGGCTCATCGAGCACGTACAGCGCCCCCACCAGCCGGGAGCCGAGCGAGGTCGCCAATTGAATGCGCTGCGCCTCTCCGCCGGAAAGCGTGGAGGTCAGACGATCGAGCGAGATATAGTCCAGGCCGACCGCGTTCAGAAAGTGCAGCCTCTGCTGAATTTCGCTCAGGACGCCCGAGGCGATCTCCTGCTGATGCGGCGCCAGGGCAAGTCCCTGAAAGAACTCCTCCGCAGCCGCGATGGTGAGCGAGGAGGCCTCGCAGATGTTCCTGCCCTGAATGCGGACCGACCGCGCCTCAGCCCGCAGCCGCGCCCCCTTGCACTCCGGGCATTGCGCGTAACCGCGATATTTGCTGAGCATCACCCGCACGTGCAGTTTGTATTTCTTGCGTTCGAGATAGGCGAAGAATCCATGCACGCCGGCGAACGATCCGCGGCCGTCCAGAACGAAGGCCTGCTGTTCGCCGGTCATCTCATTCCACGGAATATCGAGGGGAATGGCGTGCAGCCGGGCCGCCTTCTTCAGCTCCTGCTGGTAGGGCCGGTATTTTGGGCGCGTCCACGGCTCAATCGCTCCGTCCTCCAGGCTCTTGCGCTTATCCGGAATGATGAGATCCAGATCGAAGTCCAGCGTATTGCCGAATCCCTGACAGCGCGGGCAGGCCCCATAGGGATTGTTAAAGGAAAACAGCCGCGGTTCGGGTTCGCTATACGGGCGGCGGCAGCTCTTGCACTCAAAGGCCTGAGAAAACAGCATCCGCCGCGCCTCTTCCCCGGGGCCGCGGGGAACGGTTTCGAAAACAATCTCGCCCGACTCGCGAAAAGCGGTCTCGGCGGCGTCGACGATGCGCGCGCGAACATCGTCGGAGATCGCGATGCGGTCCACCAGGGCGAAGACGGGGCGCTGGAAATCGATCTCCAGCAGCGACTCGGGGGTGGAGAACTCCACCAGCTTGCCCTCCTGAAAGAGACGGTTGAAGCCTCGGCTGCGCAGCTCGCCTAACCGTTCCTTCATCTCCGGGGAAATCCCGCCGCCCGCGGCCCCGGCTCCCCGGCTCACCTTCGCGCCGCCCGTCCCGGTTTTCCTGGGCTTTTTCCCCGCCGGATGCTTCCGCTCGCCGGCGGCGGCCTCGCGGGGCCTTACCGGGAAGAGAGCGTAGAGCCGGCTTCCCTCCGGCAGCGCCAGAATCGCCGCCGCCATCTCATCCACAGAATCGCGCCGCACCACGCCACCGCAGTCGGTGCAATGCGCCTGGCCGCAGCGCGCAAAGAGAAGCCGCATGTAGTCATAGACCTCCGTGGCCGTGGCCACGGTGGAGCGGGGATTGCGCGTGGTGTTGCTCTGCTTGATGGCGATGGCGGGCGCCAGGCCGTCGATCAGGTCCGCGTCCGGTTTTTCAATGCGCTCCAGAAACTGCCGCGCATAGGCGGAAAGAGATTCGACATAGCGTCTCTGTCCCTCGGCATAGATCGTATCGAAGGCCAGCGAAGACTTTCCCGAACCGGAGACCCCGGAGACCACCGTCAGGCTTCCATGCGGAAGATCGCAATTAATATTCTTCAGATTGTGCGTTCGCGCCCCGCGGATGATGATGTGTTCAGTCAAGCGCTTGCGTCCCCATGCCGGGCAACGGGCCAGCCGCCGGGCGGCTCAGGCCTTCACTTCTTCCGCGGCGGGCCGATCGGCCTGTTTGCCGGCGTGGCGCCGGGCCCACAGCAGCAGCAGAATCCCCGCCAGCACGGAGCCCAGGCTGGCCACCTGGGCGTTGCTCATGCCCCAGTCCACCCGGGGATTGATGCGGATAAACTCCACCGCAAACCGGGCGATGCCGCTGAGAATGAGATAATCGCCGGTCAATTCGCCGGTAGGCGGCTCCGCCGCCGTCCCGCTCCGCGGGCGGCCCCGCCGCCAAAGAAGCCAGGCGATCAACAGCGCGCCGATCAGCTCATAAATCGGCGTGGGGTGAACCCGCCGATCCGTCGGCACCAGTCCGTGCGGAAAACTCATTCCCCAGGGAAGATTGGTGGGCACGCCATAGTCCCCGTCCCCGGAAACCAGGCAACCGATGCGCCCCACGCCATAGCCCGCAGCCGCCGCCGGCGAGGCGAGATCGAGCATTCCCACCGGTCCCACTCCGGCCCGCCATCCCTGGAACAGCAGCACCGCGATGCCGGCCAGCATTCCGCCGTACCAGGCGAAGCCGGCGCGGTCGAACAATAGCAGAAACGGGTGGCGCACCAGCATGGCCGGATCCTCCAGCACATGCCACAGCTTGGCCCCGGCGACGCCCAACAGGGTGACATATGCCACCACCGCGACGGCGTCGGCGGCAACGCCGTGACGCTGGAAGTTCCTGTGCAATACCCAGCAGGCGCACACCGCCGCCAGCCACAGGCAGATGCCGAACGTGCCGATTGTGATGCCGCCCAGATGAATGTAGGGATACATGAGACGCTCTGTCTGCATAGAGTATAGCTGCGCCGCCCGAATGGAAACCGGCGTCGCCCCAATCCGCAATCGCGCGCGGACCGTATGCTGAGCATATGCGCGAACAATCCGCCAGCCAGGCGCCGCGGGTTCTCCTCACCCGGGAGCAGATCGCCACTCGCATCGAGCAACTCGGGGCGCAGATCAGCCGCGACTTCGCCGGGGAGAGCGTGCTGCTCCTGGCGGTGCTCAAAGGCGCCTCCATCTTCCTGGCCGACCTGGCCCGCAGCCTTTCTCTCGATGCGCAATTCGAGTTCGTTATGGCCGCCAGCTACGGCGGCGCCCGTCACTCGCAAGGAACCGTGAGCCTGTTGCAATCAGTCGCCGGCCCCGTGGAGGGGAGAAACGTCATCCTGGTGGAGGACATTCTGGATACCGGGCGGACGCTGAATTACCTGCTCCGGACGCTCCAACCGCGCAATCCCAGGCAATTGAAGGTCGCAGTTCTGCTGGACAAACCGGCGAGGCGGGAACGGGCAGTTCACGCGGACTACGTCGGATTCCGCATCCCCAACCATTTCGTCGTCGGGTACGGCATGGACTTCGACGAGCGCTACCGCAATTTGCCGGAGATCTGCATCCTACCTATGGCGGGCCCTCCGGACCCGGCCGGTTGATCGGCGCGCGGCGGCGGTCGGCGCAAAACCCCAGTCGCGTGACCAAGGACATGGCGGCGCTCGCATTCCCGCACTGAAGATGAGAAGGACTTCCACGAATCTGCAATTCGATGCCCGCTCCGCCGCCCCCGATCCGGGCAGGTTCTCGCGTCTGGCGCTCGATGGCCCCCGAGGATTGGCGGCGCTCATTGACCTGACCCTCCTGGGTCCTCAGACCTCGCGGGATGAGGTATTGAAATGCTGCGCCCAGGCCGCGGACCTGCGCTTCGCCTGCGTCATCGTTCATCCGGCTTGGATTGCTCTGGCTCACTCCTCGCTGGCGGGGTCGGGCGTGCCGGTGGGAGCAATGACCAGTTCGCCTTGCGGCGCCAGCCTGGGAAGCACCAAGCGCGAAGAGGCCTTGGGCCTGCTCAAGGTCGGCGCGCGCGAATTGGAGACCGTCCTCAACATCGGAATGCTCAAATCGCAAGGGAACGCCATGGTGGAGGCGGAGCTGCGCGCCGTCATCGAGGTGGCGCACGACGCCGGCGCGGCGGTCAAGGTAATTCTGGAAACCGACCTGCTCACGGTCGAGGAGAAAATTCGCGCCTGCGAGCTGGCGATCTCCGCAGGCGCCGATTTTCTGAAGACCGGCGCGGGCGTCTCCGGCCCCGGCTGCACCGCAGCCGAGGTCGCCTTGCTGCGGGGCGTGGCCGGTTCCCGATGCGGCGTGAGCGCCGCGGGCGGCATCCAATCGCTGGCCACCGCAGTGGAGATGCTGGACGCCGGCGCCTCCAGGATCGCCTCTCCGGCAGGCCCGGCCATTTTGGAGGAAGCCTTCGGAGAAGCGGACTTTTTTCGCCGCACCCGGCTGGCCTGATTCCCGCCCCGTCCGATTGCCCCATCCGATTGCGGAGCCCGGTTGCGGCCTCCGGCTCCGGCTTTCGGCCCCGGCTTTCGGTTCCGATGCCTGCATCCGGCCCGTGCCCCGCTCTCCCGTATCCCCTCCGCTTTGCCTCTCCCTCAGCGCGCCAGTCACCGCGCCGTTTCCGCTTCCAGGCCAGCGACGATCCTTCCGGCGGTCGACTTGGCCTTGCGGGCCGGGTATCGCGCACGCGCCTGCGCTATGATGACAGGATTCTTTCTATGAGCCCGCCACCCAATCCTCCCGAGCACGCGCCCCCAGCCGAATCGCCGGAATCCATTTCCCGTCAATCGTTTGAGGGAGATTACAGGCCAAGCTCGGGGGCTCCGCCGGAGCGCGGCGCCGAGCCCGGACCGCCTCGAGTCGACCCCACGCAAACCGAATTCCTTCTCCAGCTCGCCAATGCTCTGAATACGACGCTGGATCTGCAAACCCTCCTGCAGCGCACCGCCGATCTGGTGCGCGCCGTCATCGACTATAAGATCTTCGCCATCCTGCTCTTGAACGAACGCACGAACGAGCTGCGCATGCGCTTTCAGATCGGGCACACGGCGGCCGTGGAGCGGCTGAAGATACGGCTCGGCCAGGGGATCGTGGGTCAGGCTGCGCAGCGCCGCCAGGCGATTCTCCTGGATGACGTGCGCGGAGCGCCGCACTATATCGCCGCCAACCCGGATGTTCGCTCCGAACTGGCCGTTCCCCTCATCGTGAAGAACCGCGTGATCGGGGTGATCGATATCCAGGCCGAGCAGGTGGGGTACTTTCAACCCCAACACAGCTACCTGCTGGAGCTGACCGCCTCCCGCGTGGCCCAGGCCATTGAAAATGCGCGTCTCTACACGCGGGTGGCCCGCCAGGCGCAGACGCTGGCGGTGCTGAACGAAATCGCCCAGGAAGTGACGTCCATCCTGGACCTCGATCCGCTGCTGGAACGAATCGCGCAACTGCTGCGCCGGCTGATCGATTATCAGATGTTCAGCATTCTTCTGCTGAACGAGCGCGAGCGTGTGCTTGAGCCCCAGTATGCCGTCCGCTTCGGGCACGAGGTCGCGCCGGCGGAAAATGTTCCGGTCAACCGGGGGCTGGTGGGCACGGCGGCTCGCGAGCGCCGCCTGGTCACCAGCCCGGATGTGCGCAAGGATCCTCGCTATTACATGGTCAACCCGGAGAGCCGCTCGGAAATGGTCGTGCCGCTGATCTACAAGAACAAGGTCATCGGCGTGCTCGATCTGGAACACACCCGGGTGAACTACTTCAACGAAGATCACGAACGCACGCTGGTCACCCTGGCTTCGCAGATCGCCGTCGCCATCGAAAACGCGCGCCTGTACCAGAAGGTGATCGCGCAGGAGCAGCGGCTCGAACACGACCTGGAGATGGCGCGCGAGGTTCAGTTGAAGTTGCTGCCGGCCAAAGCGCCCCGCCACGAGCACGCCGAGCTGGCCACCCGGTTTCTTCCGGCGCGCACCATTGGCGGCGATCTCTACGACTTTCTGCACTACGAACGCGAGTGCAGCGGCATCGCCATCGGGGATGTGAGCGGCAAGGCGGCGCCCGCGGCGCTCTACGCCGCCGTGATCAGCGGCATCATGCGCGCCGCTTCCGGTCAATGCCTTTCTCCCGCCGCCATGCTCAAGCTGCTCAACGACTCGCTTCGGGAGCGCCGGGTGGATGCGCAGTACGTGACCATGGTGTATGCGGTGTGGAACGATCTCAAGCAGACCCTGCAGATCGCCAACGCGGGTTCGGTGCAGCCTTTGATCTGCCGGGGCGGCGAAGTGGAGCCCATTCGAGCCGAAGGCTTCCCGGTGGGCATGTTCCCGGATGTCACCTATGAGGAGTTCACCATCTCAACCCGGCCGGGAGACGCCATTGTGTTTTACAGCGACGGCATCGTCGACGCCCTGAACGAGTCCGATGAGCTCTTCGGCGAAGAGCGGTTGCGCGAGTCGGTGAGCGGCAACCTGCATCAGTCCGCGCAGGGGTTGGCGGACGCCATCTTCGCCGATCTGCAGGCCTTTCAGGGCGGCCGCGAACGCTTTGACGATGAGACGGTGGTCGTGCTCAAGGTGCTGCCCGGCGGCGAGCCGCCGGCCTAGTGTGGCGCCCCGAAGTTCACAGCATACATGGAGGCTGGACTGCTATACGGGAATCGTTGCAAAAGCAGATCCTTCGCTGCGCTCAGGACGACAAGGATTCTATGGCGAATTTCGGAGACAGGAGACCAGGTCCCGAGTCGGAAGTTCGCAGAACAAAGGAACTGTCATCCTTCGACTCCGTTTGGCCGGCCTTTCGGCCAAACGGAGTCGAAGGATCTGTGGTTGTTCTTGAGCGAATTTCCGATTCGCCACACTAGTGGCCGGGGACGATCCCGGGACGCGATCCCGGGAAGGTCGCCTCGCCCTCCCGCCGCTCACGCGGATCCCGCAATGCCGGCTACAGCTCCTGCCTCCTTCCGACGCCGGCGGATCGCTTCCCATCGCTTCCCGAGGATCGCTTCCCGAAGATGACCGCGATAGGATGAGAAGGAACGATTCAGAGCGTCAGTTTCTCCCCGGAGTTTAGAGCTTGTCCCATCCCGTCGGAATGGAACCTGTGGTTGAACAAATCGTGCGGCCCGCGCGCAACATCGCGGGCCAACTCCTGCTGCCCGGCGACAAAAGCATTTCCCACCGCTACGCCATGCTCGGCGCCATGGCTGAGGGAACAAGCCGGCTGCACAATTTTTCCAGCGGCGCGGATTGCGCCAGCACCCTGGGCTGC
>JAJYZK010000437.1 GCA_021799945.1 Acidobacteriota bacterium | reverse complement strand
GGCGGCCATAACCAGGATTGAGTCGGCGCTTGAGTCGGCGCGCCGGAGCGCAGCAAGGAAACGATGGCGCGGAGCCCGGGCAGCTCTGGGCGCCGTGCTGGCGCTGTCCCTGGCCGCCGCGGCATTCACCGGCCTCAGCGTTGCGTGGCTCAAGCGGGCCATGCGCCAGCAGCTTCCGGCTTTGGATGGAGAACGCAGGCTGCCGGGACTGTCGGCCCCGGCGATTGTGCGGCGCGACCGGTATGGCGTGCCGCACATCCAGGCGGCGAATCTGGACGACCTCGCGGAGGCCCAAGGCTACGTGGTCGCCCAGGATCGGCTTTGGCAGATGGACATGGCGCGCCGCTTCGCCGCCGGCGATCTGGCCGAGGTGCTGGGCCCCAGCGCGGTGGCGCACGATCGCGTGCAGCGCGTGCTGGAAATCCGCGCGGCGGCCGAGCGTTTGACGGCGGACATGGACGCGGACCAGAAACGGATCTTTGAGGATTATTCCCGCGGTGTGAATGCGTATATCGCCGGCCACCAGGCCAGGCTTCCGGCCGAGTTCCGCCTGCTCCGCTACAAACCGAAGCCCTGGACCCCGGAAGACTGCTGGCTGATTTCGCTCAACATGGTCGAGCTGCTGGACAGCTCCGTCTCCACCAAGCTGGAGCGCGAGAAAGTGCAGGCGCTGCTTCCCCCGACGCTGGCGATGGAGCTCTACCCGACAACCACCTGGCGCGATCGCCCTCCGACCCAATCGATTCCTCCCCTGACCGATCCGCCGACGGATCCGCCGCTGAATGTTCCGCCGGAGCCCCCCGAGGATTCGCAGTCCCTTGCGCCCCGGTCCGTCGACGGTCTTCTCGCGTTGCGGCGCGCCCAGGCCTTCGGAGGCCATCCCGGCGCCGAGCATCGCCCGGGCTCGAACGAGTGGGCGGTGAGCGGCGCGCATACCGCGAGCGGAAGAGCGCTGCTCTCCAATGACATGCACCTGCGGCACAGCATCCCGGATGTCTGGCATGAAGAAGACCTGGCCGCGGGAGCCTTTCATGCCGCCGGAGTCGCCCTGCCCGGCATGCCGCTGATCGTGGCCGGGCACAACGCGCATATTGCCTGGGGATTCACCACGCTGAACGGAGATGTGCAGGATGTCTACGTGGAAAAGACAAACAGCGCGGGCGAATACTGGAGCGGCGGCCGGTGGCGCCGGCCGGAACACGACCGGGAGCGCATCCGTGTGCGCGGAGGCAGAGACGTGCTCCTGGATCTGGAGCGGACCGATCACGGTCCCGTCCTCACTCCTCTGCTGCCGAAGGAACGCCGGATGCTGGCCCTGCGATGGACGCTCTATGAGCCGAAAAATACTGGCTGGCCGATTCTCGCGCTGGACGAGGCCCAGGACTGGCCCACATTCCGCGCGGCCATGAGCCGCTGGTGGGCGCCGACGCAGAATGTCGTCTACGCCGACGACCAGGGGCACATCGGCTATCAGGCGGTGGGCGATTTCCCCTTGCGCCCCGCAGGCGCGAGCCCCGTGCCCATGGTGGAGACAGGAACGGCGGAGGATAGCCGGCTGGAATGGCAGGGCTCCGTTCCCTTCGCGGAGCTGCCCTCGGTCTTCGACCCGGCGAGCGGCATCGTGGCCACCGCCAACTCCCGCATCACTCCGGACGACTATCCGTATCCGCTGGCCCTCAACTGGGCCGAACCCTATCGCAACGAGCGGATCTGGAAATGGCTCGCCGGCAAACAGAGGTTGACGGCCGCGCAGATGCTGATCCTGCAGACCGATACCTATTCTGAAGTCGATCGGGAACTGGCCCAGCGGTTTGCCTACGCCATCGATCACGCCTCGCGCGCAAGCGCGCGGCTGCGCCAGGCGGCTGACATCCTGCGCGTGTGGAATGGAATCGTCACCCTGGACTCCGTTGCGGCGCAGATTGTGGACTCCGCCAAAGACGCCTTCTGGCCTCTGTTGCTCCAGCCCAGGCTGGGCGAGGCTTGGCGGCTCTATTCCTGGCAGGACAAGGACTACGTCGAGGAAGAGATGGTCGAGTCTCTGCCTGCCGAGTGGCTTCCGAATCGCTACAGCAACTGGAGCGATTTTCTGGCCGCCTGCGTGGAGCGCGGCATGCGCGACGGCGGCGCGCCGCGATCGCTTGGCGGCTGGACCTTCGGCAGCCGTCACCACCTGGAGATCCAGCATCCGTTGTACGGGAGGCTTCCCTTCTTCCGCGGCTGGACCGGCAGCGGAACCTACCCCATCGCCGGCGATGAAACCACGGTGGATCAGGCGCGGGGGCTGGTGGGTCCCAGCCAGCGTTTCACCATGGATTGGAGCGACGTGGATGCGTCGACGGAGAATATCGTGATGGGCGAGTCGGGCGATCCGCTCAGCCCCTACTACCGGGACCAATGGCCCGACTGGTACGGCGGCCGAACCTTCCCGCTGGCCTTTACCGACGGCGCGGTTCTGGCCTCCACCCGGCATACCCTGCGGCTCCTGCCGTAGCGGGCGTTTCTTCGGGATTGGCAAATGGCGGAGCCGGCGGAATTGAAGGGAACGAAGAGATGGCCGAAGCGCATTGCCGCGTTCACGACCGCGTCCTGGTTCCCCGCTCTGCCCATTTTCGTCACCGCCCTGCTGGTGGTTGCGCCGATGGCCTTTCGCGGAGCCTCCTGCGGCGACGATCTCGACTTCCATCTTGTTTCCTGGATGGAATCGGCGCGAAGCTGGCGCGACGGCGTCTTCTATCCCCGGTGGGTGGAATCTCCCAAT
>JAJYZK010000039.1 GCA_021799945.1 Acidobacteriota bacterium | reverse complement strand
CCAGATGATGCAGATCATGGGATTCAACATGTAATCCATGGTCATGCTCCAGCCGGTAATGAAGCCCAGGGCCGAGTTGATCTCCTTGCCGACATAGGTAAACGCGGAGCCGGCGCTCGGATATACGCGGGCCATGCGTCCGTAGCTCAACGCGGTGAGCAGCATGGCGACCATGGCTAGCAGGATCGCGGCCACGCCCTGGCCGCCGGAGCGCACGGCCAGGATGCCGTAGAGAGGCATGGGCGCCGTCGGCTGCACCATGATGATGCCGAACAAAAGAAGGTCCCAGAGCCGCAGGGAGCGCTTCAGCGTGGGTGAGGCGCGGGCCTGCGAAGAGATGGTCTGATCCATCGGCGGTCGTCCGGTTGTCGTTCGATTCGTCTTGGAGTGACTCAGGCTTCAACTTAACACGTCCGGCCCCCGGATCTTTTGCCGGCAAGGCGGCATCAGGTCCATAATTTGGGTTCATCCCGGGTCCGTTCCCCAGTCCCGGTTTGCAAATTCCGGTTCTTGTGTCCCGAGCGGCCGGGAGGAGTTGCAGGCATGGCCGGAATGCGGTTGGACAAGTGGCTGTGGGCGGCGCGATTCTTCAAAACGCGCGCCCTGGCCGCGCACGCCTGCGAGTTGGGCCGTGTCGAATCCAATGGACTGCGGCTGAAGGCCTCGCGGGAGCTCCACCCCGGCGACCTGCTGACCGTTACGAACGAAAGCGGACGCTTTGAGATCCGGGTACTCGAGCTGAGCCAGATGCGCGGCCCGGCGGCCACGGCGCGGAACCTGTATCAAGAAACGGACGAGAGCGCCGCCCGGAGAGCCCAACTCGCGGAAGCGCTCCGCGCCTCCGGCGCCGCGGTGGGCGGAAATGGCGGAAAGCCTTCCAAGAGAGACCGGCGGCGGGAGCAATTTATGGGCCGGGGCTGAAGCCGGGCGCTGGAAGCCGCCTGCATCGAATCGCGAGGCCCGTGGAGGAAGCGCCCGTGGAGGAAGCAATGACTCGCCATGTAATATGGTCGCGGTCGAAAAGTGGGTTGGAATGCGATTCCGGCCAGGAGCGTTCTCGTGCACTGCTCAAAACTTCTCTCGGCCCTCTCCGCAACCTCGGTGTTGATCCTCGGCATCGCGGCTATGGAGCGGGCCTCCGCCAGGTTGCCCATGCATAATCCCTCCGATTCCTCTTCGGCCCGGACCGCGCAGCCGACGCTGCTCTCCGTTCCCGGGCCAGTCATCCAGCGGCTCGATCCGGGCCTGGATGCAATCGTTCCAAAGCAGCCGCAGCTCACCCGGGTGGCCACCGGATATACCTGGACCGAGGGGCCGATCTGGATTCACGCCGGATACCTTCTCTTTGCCGACATCCCGAGCAACAGCATTCGCAAGGTGACGCCCCAAGGCCAAGCCAGCATCTTTATGCAGCCGAGCGGACACCTGGGCTCCAGCCCCTGGGGCCCGGAGCCGGGCTCCAACGGCATGACGCTCGACGCGCGCGGCAGGCTCACCGTTGCCGGGCACGCCCAGCGCAACGTCTGGCGGCTGGAAACCATGAATCCCAAGGGCGAACGCACCATTCTTGCGGATAGCTACCAGGGGAAAAAGCTGAACAGCCCGAACGATCTCGTTTACAAATCGGACGGCTCCCTGTACTTCACGGATCCTCCGTACGGACTGCCCAAACAGAATGAGAGCGATGCGGACAAGGAGCTTTCCTTCCAGGGCGTCTACCGCATCCCCGACGCGATCCATCACAAGCCCGGCGCTCCGCCGGATAACAGCCGGCTCGAACTCCTGGTGCGCGATCTGCCGCGTCCCAACGGCATCGCCTTTTCTCCGGATGAGAAATATCTCTACGTCAACAATTCGGAGCCCCGCAAACTCTGGATGCGGTACCCCGTGAAATCCGACGGCACGCTGGGACCGGGGACTCTCTTCGGCGACGCGACCTCCGACCCGCGGGTCGGGGCGCCGGACGGGATGAAGGTGGACAAGCAAGGAAACGTGTATAGCGCCGGACCGGGTGGAGTCTGGATCTTTTCTCCGTCGGGAAGACATCTGGGCGTGATTCTGGTTCCGGAAAGGGTCGGCAATCTGAACTGGGGCGGCGCGGACGGCAAACAGCTTTACATCACCGCGTCGTCGAGCGTCTATCGGATTCCGCTGAAGATTGAAGGCATCCGGCCCTGAGGGCGGCAGGAGTTCAGCTTTCCGGTTCGTCTCCGGTCCGGTCTGTCACCTCCGCCAGCGCGGCGAGCCGATCGGCCATCTCCGCGGTGAACGCGCCGGGAGCGACCCGCCAGCCCCAGTTGCCCTCGGCCTTCGAAGGCGTGTTCATGCGCGCCTCGGAGCCCAGCCCCAGAACATCCTGCGCGGGAAAGAGGCAAAGGTCGGCCACCGAAGCGGAGGCGGCGCGAATCATGGCCCACACCACGCCATCGCCGCCGGGGTTCAAATAGGCTTGCAGCGCGGATCGTTCGGCCGCGCTCGCCCCATGCGTCCACCAGCCGAGGGTCGTGTCGTTGTCGTGGGTGCCGGTATACACCACCGTGTTCGTCTGGTAGCGATGCGGCAGGTAAATGCGGGCCCCAGGCCCGCTGAAACCGAACTGCAGAACGCGCATGCCGGGGAAACCGAACTGCTCCCGCAGCGCTACGACCTCCGGGGTAATCACGCCCAGATCCTCAGCGATGAATTGGAGACTTCCGAATTCCTCGCGTAGCCGGGTGAAGAGAGCCGCCCCGGGGGCCTTGACCCAGCGGCCATTCACCGCCGTCGGATTCTCCGCGGGAATCTCCCAGAAGGCTTCGAATCCGCGGAAATGATCCAGACGGATGATGTCGTAGAGTTCGTGGGCCCGCCGCATGCGATCGACCCACCAGGAGAAGCCCTCCCGCTCCAGCACGTCCCATCTGTACAGCGGATTGCCCCAGCGCTGGCCGTCCGCGCTGAAATAATCGGGAGGCACGCCGGCCACATGCACCGGAAGGAGATCGGGTCGCAGGTCGAAGATCTCGGGATGGGTCCAGACGTCGGCGCTGTCGTCACTCACGAAGATCGCCAGATCGCCGATCAGGCGGATCTTCCGCTCCGCGCAGTAGCGGCGCAGCGCGCACCACTGGTGGTGGAAGGCGAACTGGATGGCCCGCTCCGTCTCCAACTCAGCCTGGAATTTTTCCGCCAGTTCGCGCAGCGTCTGGGCATCCCGGTGGGCGGCCGGCCTGGGCCAATCCCGCCAGGAGCCGCATTGAAACTCCGATCGCAGTACGAGAAATAGCGCGTAATCGTCGAGCCAGTAGGCGTTGTTCCGGCAAAACTGGCGGAATTGCTCCCATTGGTCCTCGGCATGGCGCTCCAGAAAATTCCGCGCCGCCTCCACCAGCAGGGGCAGCTTCCACCGTTTCACCTCCTCGAAGCGGACATGGAAGCGCTCGTCGAAGCGCCCATCGCCAGAACCGGTTTCGCCGGCAATCCGCCCTTCGTCGATTCGCTCCCGCGCGATCCAACCGGCCTCGGCCAGTTTCTCCAGACTGATGAGCAGAGGGTTTCCGGCAAAAGCGGACAGGCCCGCATACGGAGAATCGCCATAGCCCGGAGGCCCCAGGGGAAGAACCTGCCAGCGCTGCTGCCTGGAAGCTTGAAGAAAGTCGGCGAATTCGTAAGCTGCGGTTCCGAGGTCGCCGATGCCGCCGCGCGACGGGAGGGAGGAGATGTGGAGAAGGATTCCGGACGACCGATCCAAGGGCATTCAGCAGCCACCTGCACGGCGATGGAGGGGGCTGGACCCCGCCAGACCGAAGTTTGCGGCTTCCCGTTCCGGGTTGCCGGTGTTTGTGGCTCCTGCGCTGCGCGTTTCGCAATCTCCCCCGGATGCGGAGCGCCGCTGCGGCCGTATCCGCCCGGGGTGGGACTGTGGACGATCCGCAAATCTGCTTTTCAATCCGTTCCTTCGATCCACGTCTTCCATCCGCTTTCTAGGAGGGCTGCGACGGCGCCGTGGATTGCGGGTGAGGGTTCATATGAATCCGCCCGCGCTGTTCATAACTCCGCGTCAGGTCGCCCACAAAGACGGAAAACATCTGTTCGCGGCGGTCGGAGATGAGCTGGCTGCGCGTCTGTTCGAGATTCCTGGCAACCTCTTGAGCGTCGGGCTGCTGAACCTGGTCGATTTTCACCACGATCCCGGAGCGGGCGGTGTCGATCGGCTTGCCGATTTCGCCGGGTTTCAAATCGAAGATTCCGGGAGCTGCCGAGGCCAAGTCGCCGATGTCCGGGGCCTGCGCGTTGCGGCCCAGCAGGTCGCTGGTTTTCAGCTCCGCTCCCAGCTCCTTGGCGGCCTGGGCCAGACTGTTTTCCGCGCGAGCCTTATCCGCAAGCTCGCTCGTCTTGCGGGCCAGAAGCTGCGGTAACTGCTGCTCGCGGAAGTCGTCCAGAAGATGCGCTTTGTACTCCTCGAAGGTGGGCGTATGCGCCGGCTGCGAGCTCTGCACCTGGAAGACCGCCCATCCATCGCCGGCCGACACGGCCTGGGGCGCCGCTCCCGGCTGCGCGGTGAAGGCCGCGGAGAGCAGCTTCGAGCCGTCGGCCAGGCCCGGGACCTGACCATTCTGAGGAAGATAATCGGTCTGGACCATCTGCAGGCGGTGCGCCTCTGCGGTTTTGGCCAAGCCGGTCTTGGAAGCCTCCGATGCCAACTGCCGGGCGTAGGCTTCCTCCTGGCGGCTCTCCGCCTGGCGGGTCAGGGTGGCCACAATCGCCTGCTTTACCTCGTCGAGCGGCTTGGTATGCGCGGTCTGCTTCGCCTCCACCTTGATAATGTGGTAACCGAACTGCGTCTTGACCACGTCGGAGACCTGCCCCGGCTGCAAGGCGAAGGCCGCGCTTTCAAAAGGCGGCACGGTCACGCCCCGCTGGATAGGCCCTAACTCTCCGCCACTGTCCTTGCTTCCCGGGTCATCGGAGTTTTTCTTCGCCAGCTCCGCAAAATCGGCTCCGCTCCGGATCTGTTTCAGGAGCGCCTCCGCCTTCTGCTTCGCCGCCTGGTCCGTTTTGGCGTCCGCGCCCGCGGGAACCGCGATGAGGATGTGCCGCACGGTGACCTCTTCGGGAACCTGGTAGTCGGCGAGGTGCTGCTGGTAATAGCTTTGAACCTCGGCGTCGCTCAGCCGGGGCGCGCCGCCAGGGAGCTGGTCGGCGGCGATCTGAAAATACGAAATCTTTCGCATCTCAGGGTCCGCGTTCTGGTAGCGAGACGCATTCTGCTTGAAGAAAGTCTGTAGCTCGGCATCGGTCGGGTTGATCTGTTTGCGAATGTCGTCCGCGTTCAGGACCGCATAGTCGAATTTGATCTTGGTTGCCTGCTGGATGTATGCCGCGCGCACCTCTTGGTCCGAGACGGTGGCGCCGCCGGTCACCATCGACTCCAGCCGATCGATCTCCAACTCCTTCTTGATCTGGGACTCGAAATCCTGCACGGAGACGTGATAGTAATTCTCGACAAAATCCGCGTAACGGTCGTCTCCGATGAACTGCCCGTTGGGGAACAGCGCGGGGGCAAAGGGCCCGGTCTGCAGAGCGCTGCGCAAATCCGCATCGCTGAGCTGGAGGCCCAGCCGGTCGGCCTCCTGCACCAGAACCTCGCGCTGGATCAAGGCCTCTCCGGCGCGGGGAATCAGGTAGGGCAGCACCATGTCCGGAAGGTGCTGCTCCTGCAGCATCCGCTCGGCAACCTGCTGCACCTGCGGCATCGTGATGACAGTCGAGGAGCCGGAGAAGCGCCCCAGCAGGCCTCCGCCATGCACGGTGGCATACGTGTCGCCGGTGGTGGCGTCATCGTAGAAGATGCCGGGCACCAGGGTGATCACCATGGTGACGACGGCGATAACAATGATGAAGGCGAAGATAATCTTGACGAGGCGGCTGTCTTTTTGGAGAAATCGGATCATGAGTATGCGCGGCCTGGAGTTTAAGCGCCTGTCCGCTCCGGCGCAATCCGCTCCAGTCGGCGGGATTCATGCGGCGGGAGCTAGGCGGCGTTTCAGGGACGCCTTCAGTATAGATCACTGCGCGCCCAACCCTGTCCAAGTGCCCGGCGCGCGGCTCTCGGCAATGCGGAGCGCGCTGTTGGCAGCCCCATGGAGACCGAATCCGGAAACAGCGGCGGCCGGCATGCTCCGCCGGCCGCGTTCAAATGGTATCGAGATCGAATCCCCTATCTCAGTCTCCAATACACATAGGGATAAGGATAGGCGTAGGCGAAGGGGTAGGGCCGCGCATAGGGATATGGATAGTAGTAATAGGCCGGAGGCGGAGGCGGCGGAGCGTAGCCGCCATAGTACGCAGTCGGGTAGGTTGCCGGTGGCCGCCCTCCATAAGGCTCGGTCGGCGCAACCGACTCGGCCAGGCGCTGCACCTCCTGATAGGAGACCGGTTGCACGGTCAACGGAGCCTGGAGGCGAAACGAGATCACGGCTTCCGGAGGAATCACCGCTCGCGGCCCTCTGGTTGCGGCCGAAGCGCCCAGTCCGGCCCCGGTTCCTGCGACCGCTCCGAGGGCGGCGCCCGGGCCGCCTCCGGCCAACGCGCCGATGAAAGTGCCCAGAACCGCGCCCCCCACCGCGTTGCTGGCCGTCAGACCGCCTTTACCCGGCGCAGTCGTGGTCCAATTGCCGGTGACCAGTCGGTAGGAATGGCCTCCCAGAGTGAGGCCGGTGAGCTGCAGCGTCAACGCGGATGCGCCCTTGAGATCCCCGGGCTTCTTTACATCCACCACCCTGCCGGTTACCTCGGCCCCCACGGGAATTGCGATCACATTGCCCACAAACAGGCTTCGAGCGACGGTCCCGCCGAAATAATCTCCCGGTTGGACCCGTTTCGGATCCAGGGGCTCGCTGGTCCGGATCGTCAGCATCATGCCGGAAGCGAGGGTAACCGGTCCGGATGGACCGCCGGAGGGCGCATTTTGGTAGGTCTGGTAATTCTGGCCGTAGGGCGGATTGGGTTGATAGGGCGCCCGTCCGGGCGTCGCCTGCTGCGGCTGACCGGCTGACGGCGACCCGTTTTGCGTATCCGCCGGTTTGGGCGGAATTTGCCCATTCACCGCATCCGGCGGCGGGCCTGCCGGCCCCCAATCGGGCTTTTCCGTTTGCTGGGCCTGCGACGGCTGGCTCTGCGGTTGGGCTCCAGCGCCGTTTGTGTCAGTTTGCGGGCTCTGCTGCGAGAATGCGGGCGAGACCGCCAGAACCAGCCCCAAAAACAGGGCGGCGCCCGCTCTCCAGACAATCCGCCCTTGATTTCGACTCTCCTGTCCGCTGCGACATTTCATCGTCTTATTCCCTGTTTCAGGCCTCGAATGAACCCTGGATTCAACCCCGGCCCGAAACCTCTGGTAAATCCCCTGTCTCTACCCCGATTGCTGCAACAATCGGCTCCAGCGCTCCACGTTGCCGCTCTCGCGTAACCACCGGCCAGCTTCCATCAGCATGCCGACTCACTGCATCACCCCTGCATGGATAGATGCCACGTTCCCGTAGATGCAGCCTGCGAGACTTCGTCCGCTCATGCAAACCCAGAACCGGATCGAAAGTTTTGCCTGGATCGCCATAGGGACCGCGAACGCCTTCGCCCGCCGGTGGCCGGATAGCCTATGCTCCCTGCCATCGGCCACAACCCCCAAATCCTTACCGCAGTGTCCCATATTGGCACATTTCTCCCTTCGCTCCAGCCCGAATGTCGGCCGGCCCGCCCGACAGAGCCGCCTCGCTCCGAGCGGCGAGCGGAGTCTCCGAGCGGGGAAGCCCAAATAGGGCCAACCCTGAGTGCGAAGCAAATTCCGGCTTTGGTCCCACGTCTCGGGAGGGAGGAGCCAGCCTTATGACCGCCGAAGCAGCGCTTTACGGCCGAGGCGCCCAAAAGAAACCTGCTGTAGCGGAAGCGCACATCGTCAGGATCGCGCGCGGCATCAAAAAAAAACCGCCTCCTGGAGATGGTCAAGTGCGCCTGAAGCGCGCTTCAGCGTCGGCACGCTGCATCCCGCACTACGCTCGGCGCCTGAATTCAGGATCTCCGTATCCGCATCACGCTAGAACTGGTCTCATTAATAGCTCAGCGGCTTCGATGGACCGCCTGAGCCCCGCCTTGATGGCGGGTCTCATACACGGCGTTACCGGCGAAAGTGGGTTTATGAGACCAGTTCTATGCCGCGGGTCAGGCGTAAACGCGGAACCCTTGCAGGTTGATCCGCGCATCCGAATGGCAGGTGAGCTTGAGCGTATGCCTTCCGCCGGAGAGGCCCCGCTTCGAATACACGGTGACGCCCAGCAGCACCGGAAAATCATCGACCAGGAGAGAAATAGTATCTTCGTGCTCGCCGTCCAGGAATAGATCGACCTCGCCCAGGCCGACAGCCTTCTCCGCGATATAGTCGATGCGCGACCCGGTGAATGAAAATTCGGCGGACGCGCCTTTGGACTGGGTGGCGCGCGGAAGCGAATTCCCCGCGGCGTCCTCTGTTGTGGTCCATGGAAACCACATGCCGGTGTAGTGGATTTCGGAACTCGACGCGGAAAAAAAGTGGGAAGAGGGATCCGGATTCGACTTGAGGATCAAAGGAATGCGCCACATTTTGTAGGGCGAGGTTCGGACGTCGTCGAATGGGCATCCGGCGGTAAACAGAGAAACTTCGACGTCGTCTCCGCGGCGCTGCTGGAAGGCCGAACAGATGCTGGGCCCGTACATGTGCCAGCCCGGGCCGAGGAAGGAGTCATCCGCGGATCCGGCCGGGCTCCAAGGTCCCCAGGGATGAGGCGCCTGATAAAAGTCGTACCGCATGCGGTTCGGCTTGAACCACCGGGTCATGGTTTCCGTGTTGTACCAGGAGACGAGCAGGTACAGGCCGAGGTCGGGGACAAAGGTGATGGGAGTCTGCCCGCAGCGGCCCGGGCGGTTCAGGATCGGGATGGCGCGGTCGATCGAGCGGGACCAGTTTGCCGGCGCCCCTCCGTCAGGCGCGGAGAGATATTCCCAATCACCACTCTTGAGGAGGGGCAGCCGGGAACGAGGCGCGCGACCCAGGATCAGGGCGTCCCCGTCATTCCAGAAACCGTTCGTAGAGCAGGCATAGACGTATTCTGCGGCTTCGTCCTGCGCGACCTGGCCTCCATTGCGCCCGTAGTGCACAAAGAACGGCGCCCCGAAGGCGCCTCCGGGCCACATGGGCCGTTCGTAGTTCTCCTGCGCGCTGCGCGTCCAGGTGCGGCCGCGATCGGTGGACTTGATGAGGCTGGAGTTCACGGCCGTCTGGCGGGTGAGCGGATCGCGGCTGTCGCTTCCGTAGGTATTGCGAGAGACAAAGGCATAAAAAATACCGTCGATACACTCCTGGCCGCAGGCCTTCCAAGTGGCGTTGTCCGGACCCTTCTGGCCGCCTTTGCCATACTCGGACATGGGGTTCACCTGGCTCCCGATCAGCGCATCCGGCGCCGCTCCCGAGAGCTTGTTGAACGCCAGGTTCATCCCCCTGGGGCCAAAACCGCGGCCGTCGCAATTAAAGGCGTAGAGGGCGCCGTCATCGGCCCAGAAGGGATCCCATGTATCGCCGTTGGAGTTGTCCCATTTGTGAACGCGGTTTAGATCGAGGGAGATGCCGGCGATGGGCGGGCGCGAAACCATCGCGGCCATCCTGCCGGGTAAAGCGGCGGCGGCAAATGCGGCGGCCGAGGATGTTATGAACGTTCTGCGGTCGAGCCGGGATCGGGCGCAAGCCATTGGCATTCTCCTGACGGCAGTGGGAAATGCATGACAGCGAAATCGTAGAGTGGACCGGCGGAGATTGCGAAGAGGTTCACGCTTCCGGATCAGGAACGGTCTCCTGGTGCGAGGGCGCGTTTGCGGGCCCTTCATTCCCGCGTCCGCGATGCCGGCCCATGCCGGTTTGGGCTGCTGAGAAGCGAAGAATCGCAAGCCAACACTCCCACGGTCTCGAACCGGCGAAGCACCTGACTGGAGAAGGCTGGACAGGACTGTCAATTTTCTCTTGCGGCGGCCTCCAGCGCGCGCAGGTCCATCTTGATCAGCCCCATCATGGCTTCCATGGCTTTGGGGTGACGGATCAACTCGAGGATATTGCGCGGCACAATCTGCCAGCATAGGCCGAAGCGGTCTGTGAGCCAGCCGCAGGCCATGGGTGCGCCGCCTTGGATCAACTTGTCCCAGTAGTAGTCGATCTCTTCCTGCGAGTCGCAGCGAACGAAGAACGAGAAGGCGGGATTGAGGGTCTGTGCGGGACCGCCATTGAGAAAGACCATCTCCTGGCCGTGAAGCTCGATCGCGATGGTGGCGATCTTGCCCACCGGCCAAGGGCCGACGCCGTTGGAGCGCATCTCATCGAGCTTGTGCGCCTGCGGGAAGACGCTGAGATAAAACTCGGCGGCCTCTTCCGCATTGTCATGAAACCAGAGGAATGGCGCGAGCTTGCTCATGGCTGGCATGCTACCACAGGGAAAAAGCGCCTCCGCGCCTCCTCCACGGCCGACTTTCCGGCGACGGTCCGGCGCCTCGCGGTTCGTGCCTCGACACAAGCCCAAACCGCTATGTCTAAGGAAAATTACGGCTGGTCGGTTGCGCCGGCAGCCGGGAATCAGTTCATCCGCCTGCGGCCATGCGTCCTCTTCGGCCGGAGAGCGGACGGCGGCGGGGCGAAGCGGACCGGAAGTCGTCGCCCGCGCGGGAAGGCAATGGTTCCGGTCCGGACTCCTCCGGCAGGGCGCCAAGGCCGACCCTCGCTATAGTCTTAATATGTTAAGATTTTTGCTGCAGAGGATTTGCAAGCACCTGAGAACCTTGAAGGAAGCGCACCCAAATCCCGGAAAAGCGAGGGGAAGGCCGATCGCACTGCATCTCGTTTCCTGCCGCGAAGGCGGAGGCAGGAAACCGGAAGCAGTCACAGCGCGGATCGCGAAGGGGCGATGGGCGCGCTCCGCCCGCCGTTTCGACGCGAATCCGAGGCGTTGGCCGGTGCGGGTGCGGCGGGCCACCCCGTCACTGAGTCCATCCGGGGATCGCGACAAGACGCTCCCGACCGCAGAGTGAGCAGACCACAAACTCCTGGAGTCCCATGCCCAATCGCTTGAATTTTGCGGTTTTCTCCGCCTGCAAATTGCCCCTTTTGGCTACTTGCTTCATTTTCCGGGGCGCCCGAGCCGCGGCGCCCGGCCGTTGCGAGCGTCGAATTCGCGGACTCGCCGCCTGGGGGCTATTCCTGTGGTCCGCGCTCGCTCTGAGCGGTCCGCGATGCCTGGCGCAGGCGCCCATCGTTCCCTCGCTGCCGGAGGCCCCGCTGCCGCACCGCCGGGTGCTGCTCCTGTTTCCGGGCTTCGAAACGGTGCAGGATCCGAACGTCCCGGTGGCCACTCTGCGAATCAGGCAGAAGTTTGAGATGGCCTACCGCAAGACCGTGGATCCATCCTTTTTGATCGAGTCGACGGCGTTTGCCGGCTTTGACAGTCTCGCCGGCTATGGGCCCAACTATGGCAAGGGATCGAGCGCATATGCGCAGCTTGTCGGCTACAACGCGGCCAATCTCGGGACCACCTTCCTGTTTACCGACGGACTCTTGCCCACGATCTTCCATCAGGACCCGCGCTATTTCCGCAAAGGCGAAGGATCCTTCAGTTCCAGAATCTGGTGGGCGCTCCGGAGCGAAGCCGTGGGTTTCAGCGATCAGGGAGCGCAGGAAACGAACTATTCCAGTCTGCTCGGTTTCGCCATGTCCACCGCGCTGAGCAACGCGTATTCGCCACCGAGCAGCGTCACCTTCGGCAAGACGATGGAGCGCTATGGGGTGAAGGTGGGAGTGAGCTTCCTTCTCAATGTATTGCGCGAGTTCGGAGGCCAAAGCACCCTGGAGAAGAACCAGCAGGCCACAGAGTAGCGGCCGCTGGCGGAGATCGGCGTACGAGGTAGCCGGCGGCCCCGGACTCCGGCCAAAAAGTCCCCGAATGCGCGATCGCCGGGGTAGGCCGATTCCGGATCTTCCCGATCGGGGAAGCGCGGCGCGGAGGCGGAATGGCCGGGGAGCCTCTGCTATTCTTTGTTCTGTTATGCCCACGAAAAAAGAACTGCTCAGCGCGCCGATTCAGCATATCGACATCAAGCAGATGGATGTAGTTCCGCTGGTGGAGGCCATGCGGCACATGGCGTACAGTTCGCGGGATCTGGCCCGCGCCGCCTCCATCTATGTCCGGATGTTGCGCGATGAAGATTGCGGCGTGATTCTTTGCCTGGCCGGCTCGCTGGTCAGCGCCGGCCTGAAGCAGATTTTCGTGGATCTGATTCGCAACAATATGGTGGATGCGGTGGTCTCCACCGGCGCGAATATCGTAGACCAGGATTTTTTCGAAGCTCTGGGTTTCCGGCATTGGATCGCCGAGGACTATTACCGGCAAGGCTCCGACGACGCCGGTCTGCGCGAGCTGAAGATCGATCGCATTTACGACACGCTCATCGACGAAGAGGAGCTGCGCATCTGCGACGAGGCCACGCGCCAGATTGCGGACTCGCTCCCGGCCCGCCCTTACAGCTCGCGGGAGTTTATCCGGGAAATGGGCGCTTATCTGGAGAGGCAGGGCAAAACCCCGGAGAACGGGGGCGTGGACAGCATCGTTCTGGCGGCGCACCGGAAGGATGTTCCCATCTTCGTTCCGGCATTCAGCGACTGCTCGGCCGGATTCGGCCTGGTGGCCCACCAGCATGCGCGCGGCGATCTGCCCAAAGTTTCCATCGATTCGGCCAAGGATTTCTACGAGCTGACGCAGTTGAAGATCGCGAATCCCTCTACCGGGCTGCTGATGATCGGCGGCGGCGTCCCGAAAAACTTTGCCCAGGATATCGTTGTGGCCGCGGAAGTGTTGGGCGTGGATGCCCCGATGCACAAGTATGCGATCCAAATCACGGTGGCCGATGTGCGGGATGGGGCTCTCTCGTCGAGCACGCTGAAGGAAGCCAGTTCCTGGGGCAAGGTGGATACCGTCCACGAGCAAATGGTGTATAGCGAGGCCACTCTCGCCTTGCCGTTGATTGCCGGGTATGCCTATCGCATGCAGGCGCAGGCCGGACGCCGGCAGCGGAGTTGGGCCCGGCTGCTCGAGCCGGTAACGGCTCTCTGAAGGCGGAGGCCGCAAGCGCGCTCCGGTTGCTCGGATCCTTCCAGCCGCTGCGCCTCGCTCGGCGCCTCGGCGCGTTTTTCAACAAACTCCTCGTGTGGCGAATCAGAAATTCGCTCAAGAACAACCACAGATCCTTCGATTCCGTTTGGCCCAACAGCCGGCCAAACTCCGCTTCAGGATGACAGTTCCTTTGTTATGCGAACTTCCGACTCGGGACACTAGGCCAGCGCACCCCCGGGTGCCGAATCGAGCGCTGCTTCGACTGCCCCTAGGCGCCACCCGAGAAACATTTCCGCCGGCCGCTGTTACGAAAGTTGTAGCGGTGTAAACCATTTTTCCCATCCCGCTCAGGGGAACAAGGGGTATAGTCAGGGGCATCCCCCGATAGGTCTCGAATCGTGCTGTTTTCGGGGGTGTTCGGTG
>JAJYZK010000038.1 GCA_021799945.1 Acidobacteriota bacterium | reverse complement strand
CCTCTGGTGATCGGGGACGCCATGTATGTGACGACTCCGTACAGCAGAATCGTCGCCCTGGACCCGACCAACGGCCATGAGAAGTGGGTCTTCACCATCCCCGACGGCGATATGGCGTCGTCGCGCGGAGCCTCCTATTGGCCGGGCGGCGAGGGCGCCGGGCCGGCGATCGTCTTTGGGACGCGCCGGGGCAGAATGTACTCGATCAGCGCGGCCACCGGCAAGCCGAACCTCGACTTCGGGAAAAACGGCATGGTCGATCTTAAGACGCCCGAGGTGATGACCACGGGAATGAACCACATCTACATCCTGCCGTCGCCGCCCCTGATTTACAAAAATCTGATCATCACCGGGGCCGGTCCGGGCGAAGGGCCCGGAGGGCTCAACGGCGGAGTGGGTCCCGCGGGCGACACCCGGGCCTGGGATGCGCGCACCGGCAAGCTGGTCTGGACCTTCCACTCGGTGCCCCGCCCGGGAGAAACGGGGCATGACACCTGGGGCGGCGATAGCTGGAAAAACCGTTCCGGCGTGAACGTCTGGGGCTACATGACCGTGGACATGAAGCGCGGAATTCTCTACATGCCCTTCGGCGCCCCCAACAACGACCGCGTGGGCGTGGATCGGCCCGGCAACAATCTGTTCGGCTCCTCGCTGGTCGCCGTCGACGCGGCCACCGGCAAGCTTCGCTGGTACTTCCAGGTTGTGCATCACGACATCTGGGATATCGACACGGAAGCTCCACCGATCCTGTTCGACGTTCACCGCAACGGGAAGACCATTCCCGCCGTCGCCACGGTGAATAAGAACGCCCTCATGTTCATTCTGAATCGCGAGACGGGCAAACCGATCTACGGAGTGGAAGAACGCCCGGTTCCCAAAAGCAACGTGCCCGGCGAAGAGACCTCGCCGACCCAGCCCTTTCCGGTGCTGCCGGAGCCGCTGGCCCAGAACACGTTGAGTCCCTCGAATCTGTACAACGACACGCCGGAGCACGCGGCCTGGTGCAAGAGTTACGTAGAGGACAACAACATGCTCCTGGGCGAGGTTCCGTTCACGCCGCCGCAATATAACCGGTATACGGTTCCCTTGCCGGGCACGCAGGGCGGTGTGAATTACTACGGCGGGGCCTTCGACCCGCGGCTCGGCCTGTTCGTGGTCAACGTCAACAACCTGGGCCAGCCCATGCGGATTGTTCGCAATCCGGATGGCAGCTTCTCAAACTCCGGGCCGCTCGCCGGTTTCGTCCGCTTCTGGGATCCCAGCAATCACCTGCCCTGCACGCCGACGCCCTGGGGCCAATTGGTCGCCGTCGATGTCAATAGCGGACACATCGCCTGGCGAACCACGCTCGGCGTCACCGACAGCCTGCCCAAAGGCCATCAGGATACCGGGCGGCCCGGGCTGGGAGGGGCCATTGTCACCGCCGGCGGACTGACCTTCGTCGGGGCCACCGACGATAGCCGCTTCCGCGCCTTCGACACCCGGACTGGAGCCAACCTCTGGACGGCAATGCTGCCGGCCTCGGCGGAATCCACGCCGATCACCTATGCGGACAAGAGCGGCAAACAGTATGTCGCGGTGGTGGCGACCGGCGGCGGGCTGGTGGGCGCCCCGCTGCGCAGCGACGCGCTGGTGGTTTTTACGCTGACCGGCGGTCCCGACGCCGCCAACGGCCATGCGCCGGAGATTGTCACCGCGTCTCCGGCGGCGGTCGTCCAGCAACCGGCGGCCGCGGCGCAGGCCCTGCCCCCCGTCGCCGGCGCCTCCGATCTGCTGCCTCCCGGACCCGGCCGCGACCTTACCGTGCGAGTCTGCTCCGGATGCCATGCCGCGAACATCGTGGCCGGCCAGCACCTCAGCCCGGCGGATTGGAACAACGTAGTGCAGGTGATGTCGAGCCGCGGGGCCGTCGCCACCGACGACGAACTCTCCACGATCGCCGCATATCTGGCCAGGTCGTTTCCGATTCAGCCGGACTCCGGCGCTCCGCCGGCGCGGTAACGGCCGCGGGTTGTTTTCCCGGGGATTCCTCCGCTCAGGAGGATTGCTTCGCCCGCAGCTCGCGCAGCGGATAGAAGGTTCCGCGCCAGAGCACGCCGCCGCGCCAGAGCACGCCGCACATGGAGCCGATCAACCCGTAAATCATCATCGCCGCCGCGACCGGAAACAGGAGCGCATAGAAGGGCGAAAAGCCGTAATACTGCCCCGCTCGGCGGTAAGCCAAACTGACGGTTATCGCCAGCAGCGCGGCGGGCAGCCATGCCGCCGCGCCGGCGCCGGCCGAAGACAGCAGGAACGCCAGCGGGAACAAGGTCATCAGAAACAGGCCGCCGGCCCCGGCCAGCAGCAGCTCGGGACGGAAGCGGAAAAAGGCGAAAACGTTCTTGCGGAAGTTGCGCACCACGCCGAAGGCCCCCCGTGCCCAATGAATGCGGAGCAGGTCTCCGCCGAAGGCGACCCGCTGGGCGAAGCCGCTCCGCTTCACGCGAAAGCCGAGGCTCATGTCCTCAATCACCTCCAGCCGCATGGGCGCCCATCCTCCGATCGCGTCGAAGACCTCGCGCCGGATCAGGTTGAAGGCGCCCACTCCCACGGCGTCGCGCCGAGCCCGAGGATCGGGAATGCGCCAGGGACGAAAGCCCCAAAGCGTCATGGTCTGCAGAAAGGCCAGCATCATTCCCTCGCCCGGGCTCTCGATCAGCAGCCGGGGAAGCACAACCAGATGGTCGGCCCGGGAGGCCTCCGCGTAATTCAGCGCCCGGCGCAAGACCTGAGGGTCGAAGAGGACGTCGCCGTCGGTGAAAAGAAGCCAGCGGCCCCGGGCCTGCTGCGCCGCGAGATGCATGGCGTGGGTCTTGCCCAGCCACCCTTTCGGCAGTTCGGTCACCCGCATCACCTTGCAGGTTGCCGCCGTGGCTCCGGGAAAGGAGTCGAGGGAGGCGGCGAAGCGCTCCATGATCGCCCCCGTTGCGTCGGTGGAGCGGTCGTCGATGGCGATAATCTCCGGTGCGGCGCCTTGGGAAGCGGCCAGCGAATGCAGGGTCGCCTCGATGCCGGCCTCTTCATTCCGGGCCGGAACAATCACGCTCAGGGTGACGCGCCCGCCGGTCTGCCCCAATCCGTCATCGAGGTCCGGCGAGCGGTCGTTCGGCAGAACGGACACGCGCCGCACCATGCGCCCCCACACGCCTGCCTGCCAGATCCAGAGCCCGGCCACCAGCCAATCCACCGCCAGGACAATTTTGTAGCCAAGCTCCGGCGCCATAGTCAGGATGCAGGCTCCAGGCCCGCGCTCGCGCCCCCCTCGGCCCCGAGGACGGGAGCGAAGCGCGAGCCCGCCAGCAGCGTGGCCGTGGAGAAGGCCAGCGCGATCACCGTAACGCCCAGGCCGACGCGCAGCGAACTGCGGTCGGAGACCATGCCGATGAGCCGCGGAGAGAATGCGTCTCCCAGGGCATGAATGAGAAAGAGATTGATGGCGATGGCCGTCGATCGAACGGGGGCGGCGACGGCGTTGACGATCGCCGCGTTCAGCGGGCCGGTATTGAGAAACAGGAAGAACTCGGCTGCCAGCACGGCGGGGGCCAGCGCCGGCCGGGGTCCGAAGAAGGCCAGCAGAGCGCCGGGTATGGTCAGCAAAGCGCTCCAGGCGGAGATGAGGAAAAGCGCCCGGTGATTGCGCCGCAGCCAGATCTGCGCCAGCCAGCCCCCGGCCAGCGTGCCCAGAATGCCATCCACCACCGTAATGCCCCCCAGCAATTCGGTCGAGGCCGGCAGCGAATAGCCTCCATAGCGGAAGAAGAAGGTCGGCATCCACACCGAAATGCCGCCCATGGAGAAGACCATCAGGGCCATGCCCAGGCTGGCCAGCCAGTACCCGGGATTGCGCGCAAGTCCTCGCAGCGTCGCCCGGTCGAAGGTGGGGGCCAGCCGATCCGCGCTTCCCCGCTGCGGCTCGTGGGTCCAGGCGGAGAAGGCGGCGGCGATCAATACCCCCGGAAGAGCGGTGAGATAGAAGGGCGCGCGCCAGCCCAGAGGCGGCCCCAAAACGCCGCCGGCGATGTACCCCAGAGCGGCGCCCACCGGAATGCAGAGATAAAACACGCTCAGCACGCGGTTGCGCTCCGCCTCCGGGTAATAGTCGGCCAGCAGGGCCGGCGCAAAAATGCTGA
The DNA here is from genome assembly GCA_021799945.1 of Acidobacteriota bacterium. Taxonomy (GTDB): domain Bacteria; phylum Acidobacteriota; class Terriglobia; order Terriglobales; family Acidobacteriaceae; genus PALSA-350. The sequence goes on along the minus strand of JAJYZK010000038.1, from coordinate 9,412 downwards.
AGGTGGCTTCGCCGATGCCCACCGCCGCATGCCGCAGCAGAAGGGACCGGTAGCTATGCACCGTGGCGGTGAGCAGCGTGGCCGCGCTCCAGAGAAGAGCGCCGGCAACGATCAGCGGCTTGCGCGGAAGGCGGTCTCCCAGCCATCCGGTCAACGGCGCGGCGATCATGTACGTGAGGAAAAAGGCGGTCGAGAGCGTGCCCATCTGCGTGTCGCTGGCGGAGAACTCGCGGGCCACCAGCGGCTGCACCCCGGCCAGCACGTAGCGATCGACAAAGTTGAAAAGATTGAGCGAGGTCAGAAGCGCGAGCGCAAGACCCGCGGACCGCGCAGCCGTCGGAGCCGGCGGGGACAAGGCGATCGGCGCCGGATCCGGTAGCCGCATGGAGCCTCAGGCCGGCCGCGGCCAGCGCGCCTCAATCGTGGTCGAGATGCCGCCTCGCGGGCGAAACCTGCCCTGCACCACGGCCCAGGCCGGATCGCAGGCCTTCACCACGTCCAGCAGCACCCGATTGACGATGTTCTCCTGAAAAATGCCGAGGTTGCGATAGACGAACAGGTACTCCTTCAGGGACTTCAGCTCCAGACAGAGCAGGCGCGGCATATACCGCACAGTGATGAGGCCGAAATCGGGCAGGCCGGTTTTCGGGCATACGGAGGTGAACTCCGGATCCTGAATCAGAATCTCGTAAGCTGGAAACTGGTTCGCCCATGTCTCGATCGCCGGAAAGGCGGCGTCCAGCCCGGCCTTGGCATGATCCTCGGTGTAGCGGACGGCGGTGGCCATGGAGATTATTGTACGCAAGGGTTCGGGCGGGCGCCGATCGCGGCCGCGGCCGTTCCGCTTCGGTATAGTAGAAGCGGCCCGAAACATTGCTGGAGCCCGGCCTGCGCATCTCCGGAAAGGGATAAGCGGAGGGTGAAGAATCGGCCCTTCCCCTTCACTCCGCCGCCCGGCCTGGCCGGAGGCCTCTCAACGCGGTTTGTGCAGTCCCCCTTGGAGTCCGGATCGCTGGAATGACAGAGCCAGGGCGACAAAGTAGCGGCAACGCCGCGCTGTGGATCGGCGCGGCGCTTGCGTTGGTTCTCGTGTTCTTCGGCGTTCGTCGCCTCACCCGCGATACCGTGCCCATCCGCGTCGCGCCGAGCAGAGTCGAGGATCTGATCGACAGCACCAGCACGAACGGAATCGTAGAGCCCACGGTGTACTTCTCCGCCCATGCCCCGGTCGCGGGAATCGTTTCCCAGATCTACGTTCGGGCTGGAGAGCTCGCGCATCGGGGCCAAATGCTGCTGAGGCTGGACGACGCCGACTCGCGCTCCAAGCTGGCCGCCGCGGTAGCCGGGGTCCGCGCCGCGGAGGCCAGCCTGCAGGCGCTGGAGGCGGGGGGATCGCGCCGGCAGCAATTGGAGCTGACCGGCAACATCGACAAGGCGCAGATCGAACGGGGCCAGGCCGCCCGCGACGTGGCCGCGTTGAAAAAGCTGGAGGCGCAGGGGGCGGCCTCGCCGAGCGAAGTGCTACAGGCGGAACAGCGCCTGCAGCTCGACGATGCCTCCCTGGCTTCCCTGGAAAAACAGAGGAATCAGCCCTTCACGCCCCTGGATCTGGATCACGCCCGGGCCGCCTTAAAGCAGGCGCAGGCCTCGGAAACGGCCGCGGCCCTGGTCGTCGAGCAGTCGAACGTGCGGGCGCCCTGGGACGGGACCGTCTACTCGCTGCCCGTTTCCCGCTATGAGTACGTCGGCCCGGGAACCGAACTGCTGGAAATGGCCGACCTCTCGAAGCTTCGCGTGCGCGCCTACTTCGACGAACCGGATATCGGCAATCTCAAAGTGGGCGACCCGGTTACCATCGTCTGGGCGGGACGGCCCGGAGGCAAAATGCACGGCAGGATCACCCGGCTACCCTCCACCATCATGACCTATGGAACCCGAAACGTCGGCGAAGTGCTGGTGAGCATCGACGACGCCGGCGACTCGCTGCTTCCGAATACAAACGTAACCGCAACGGTCACAACCAGAAGCGTCGAAAACGCCCTCACCGTGCCCCGGGAGGCGCTGCACATCGAGAACGGCCGCGACTACGTATATACGGTGGAACGCGGCGCGCTGCGCCGGGTCCCCGTCGAGGTGGGGGCGATCAATCTTACCGCCGTCCAGATCCTCTCCGGCGTTAGCGCCGGGGAATCCGTGGTTCTCGGCGCCACCAACGGCGCGCCCATCTCCGAAGGCATGCCGGTCCGCATTGTGGAGTAGAGCGAATTCCCTCCCTCGCCCTCGGGGCCGCAGCCCGGCCGCCGCGCTCGGACGCCCGCAAAACGCTGCGCCGTACCTGTTTGAATATCCTTCGCCCGCCCGGAGCCGGATTCCGGACGTTAAAATTCAGTTTGCGGTCGAGGCTGCGGTCGAGGCTGCGGTTGAGGGAGAATTCACGCCGCTCTTGAAAGGCGCCGTCCAACTCGTCTTCCTGGCGGTATGCGCCCTGGTCGGGCAGGCGGCCGGGTTCGCGCAGCTTTCGCTCTCCGCCGCCATGGAGCTGGCGCTGCGCAACAGCCCCCAGGTGCGCGCCGACGCCGCCGATGTGCGCCGCGCCGAGGCGGACCTTTCCTCCTCCACCAGCCCGTACGTTCCCAGCTTCTCCCTGGGCTCCAGCCTGGGCTACAGTTACGGGTATCCGCTCGGTCAGCCGGAGGTCTTCAGCATTACCGGCCAATCCCTCGTCTTCTCCTTCTCGCAAAAGGACTATGTTCGCTCCGCTCGGGCCGCACTCTATTCGGCGCAGCTCCAACTGAAGGACACCCGGCAGCAGGTCCTGCTCGATACCGCGCTGGCCTACGTCGAGCTGGCCGAGAAGCAGGAGGAGATTGCGGCGCTGGAGCAGGAAAAGGAATACGGCGACCGCCTGGTGGATGTCGAGCAGGAACGGGTGGAAGCGGGGCGCGACACCGGGATCGAACTGACGGAAGCGAAGCTGGCCGCCTCCCAGACCGTGCTCGAACGGTTGCGCTCCGAGGACCGCGCCGACGAACTGAAGGCCCGGCTGGCGCACCTGACCGGTCTTCCGCCCTCGGATCTGACCGTGACGGACTCCAGCCGGATGCCCTCCGTTCCCTCGGCTGGAGCTGCGATCTTCTCCGAAGGGGCCGCGGCGCCGAATGACGGCAACGGGGTGCAGGCTGCCTACGCCTCCGCCAAGGCCAAGCTGTATACCGCCTACGGCGACGCCCGGCAGGACAATCGCCCGACCATCTCCTTTTTCGCCACCTACGGCCTCTTCTCCAATACCCTCAACAACTATTCCCAGTACTACATACACTTCCAGCAAAGCAACTTCGGCGCCGGGGTGCAGATCGTGATCCCGCTGCTCGATGCGTCGCGGGAGGCGAAGAAACGATCGTCGAGCGCGGAGGCGGCCCGCGCCGAAGCGCTGGCGGACCAGCTCCGGGACCAAAGCAGCGAACAATTGCTGCAACTCAAAAAGAATGTCGCGGAACTCGCCGCGCAGCAGCAGGTCGCCACGCTGCAGGCCGAACTCGCCAAGGAGCGGCTGGACGCCGTGGCCACCCAGACCCAGACGGGCGGCGCCCCGGGGGCCACTCCGATGACCCCCAAAGACGAGGAAGAGGCCTTGATCGAAGAGCGGCGGCGCTATGTTGCGATGCTCGGCGCGAACTTCCAGCTCCTCCGCTCGCGGCTGACGCTGCTGCGCGCTCTCGGGCAGATAGAAGTGTGGGCCAAATCTCAGCCATAGCGTGTTTTCGCCGCGCTTTGCGCGGCGCATGCTGATAAACTGACAGGTACGCCTATGCCACTGAAAACGTTGTTCCTGAATCCTCCCTCGTTTGAGAACTTCGACGGCGGCGCCAGCTCGCGCTGGCCGGCCACCCGGGAAATCGAATCCTACTGGTATCCGGTCTGGCTCGCCTACCCCGCGGGGATGCTGGAGGGCTCCCGTCTGCTGGATGCCCCGCCCCATCATGTCTCGGCGACGGAGACCATCGAGATTGCGAAGGGCTACGAATTCCTGGTTCTCTTCACCAGCACTCCGGGCTGGACCGGCGACCAGAAATTGGCCGAGGCCATCAAGGCGGCGAATCCCCAAATCAAGATCGCCTTTGTCGGCCCTCCGGTGACCACTTCTCCGGACCGGGCATTGAACGAATGCCCGGCCATCGATTTCGTGTGCCGCCGGGAGTTCGACTTTTCCGTGGTGGAGTTTGCGCAGGGCAAGCCCCTGGCCGAGATTCTCGGCATCAGCTACCGCGGCCAGGGAGCCGTAGTCCACAATCCGGACCGGCCCCAGGTGGAAAATCTCGACCAGATGCCGTGGGTAACCGACATCTACAAGCGGGATCTGGACGTCACGCGTTATAACGTGCCCTTTCTGCTGTTTCCGTATGTCGCTCTCTATTCCACGCGCGGATGCCCGGCCCAATGCACCTTCTGCCTCTGGCCGCAGACCCTCAGCGGTCATGCCTGGCGCAGGCGCTCCACCGACGACGTCGCCCGGGAAATGGCCCACGCCAAAGAGCTTTTCCCCGGTGTGAAGGAGTATTTCTTCGCCGACGACACCTTCACCATTCAGAAGGCGCGGACGGTTGAGCTGTGCGAAAAACTCAAACCCCTCAAGCTCACCTGGTCCTGCACCTCCCGCGTCACCACCGACCGGGAGACGCTGAAGGCCATGCGCGAGGCCGGATGCCGGCTGCTCATCGTAGGCTTCGAGTCCGGCGATCCGCAGATCCTGAAGAACATCAAGAAGGGCGCCACCGTCGAGCGCGCGCGCGACTTCGCCCGCGACTGCCACGACCTCGGCCTCACCATCCATGGCGACTTCATCCTCGGCCTTCCCGGCGAAACCCGGGAGTCCATCCGCAACACCATCAACTTCGCCAAGGGGCTCGATGTGGAGACCATCCAGGTCTCGATCGCGCATGCCTATCCGGGCACCGAGTTCCATGAGTTCGCCGCCAGGAATGGATTCATCATCAATAACGGCGCCATGGTCGATGAAGGCGGACATCAGCTCGCGCATATCGAATATCCCGGCCTGCCGAAGGAATACGTGCTGGAAATGGTGCATCGCTTCTATGACGAGTACTACTTCCGGCCGAAGGCGGCCTGGCGCATCGTGAGCAAGGCGGTCGCCAATCGCGACCTGAAGCGGCTTTACGGCGAGGCGAAGTCCTTCCTGAAGCTGCGCGCCCAGCGCAACCGCGTGGTGGCGGAAAGCCGGCTCGAGGCTTCCTCGCGCGCCTCCGCCGTCGGCCACGGCGCCGTGTAAGCGGGCTTGGCCGCACCCCCAAGTCCGGAGCCGGAGATGCAGCCACCATCGGGCGGAACGACGATTGCGCCTTCCGCCCTCCTCGCTCCCGCCGCCGGCCTCCCAACTCTTCTCCCAGGTTGTAACCTCTACCTATGAGCAAAACGCAATGGGCCGCGGTGGACCGTTATATTGCGGAGAAACTGGCGCCCTCCGATCCCGCGCTCGACGAAACTCTCGCCTCCATCGCCAAAGCGAAGCTCCCCGCCATCAACGTCTCGCCGGGTCAGGGCAAGTTCCTGCAGGTGCTGGCGCTTGCGGTGGGCGCTTCGAGAATCCTGGAGATCGGCACGCTGGCCGCGTACAGCACGATCTGGCTGGCCCGCGCGCTGGCTCCCGGCGGCCATCTGGTCACGCTGGAGGCCGACGAAAAACATGCGGAGATTTCCCGCCGCAATCTGCATGCCGCCGGGCTGGATCGGACCGTCGAACTGCGGCTGGGCCGCGCCGCCGACTCGCTGCGTCAGTTGGCCGCCGAGGGGCAGCCGCCCTTCGACCTGATCTTCATCGACGCGGATAAAGAGAGCATTCCCGAGTACGTTGCGGGGTCGCTCAAGCTGTCGCGCCGTGGAACCCTCCTGGTGGTGGACAATGTGGTTCGGGAAGGGAGGCTGGCCGACCCGGAAAGCACGGACCCCGGCGTTCTGGGCGCGCGCCGGCTCCATGATCGGCTTGCGCAGCTTGCCGCCGAGGGGCGGGTCGCCGCCGCCACGCTGCAAACGGTCGGCGGCAAAGGGTACGACGGCTTTACGCTGGCGGTGGTTCTTGCGCCGTAACGCCCGACGGCAAAGCGCAATGAAGAAATGCCGGGGCCTGCCGCAGGCCCGGTCCCTGATCCGCAAGTCGACCCGCAAGTCGACCCGCAAGACTGTACTCTGATGGTGAATATCGGCACGGTATGAACGTTGCGCGACGCGGAAGAAGGCTCGCGAGGGTCGGGACGATCGCCCTGCCGCTCGCTCTGCTGTTCGGCTGGGCTCATCCCGGCGCCGCCTATTCGGTTCTTTCCCATGAGGCCATCATCGACAGCGCCTGGGATACAGGCATCCGTCCTCTGCTGCTGCGGCGTTTTCCTCAATCCACGCCGCAGCAATTGAAGGAGGCGCATGGATATGCGTACGGCGGCTCCATCATCCAGGACATGGGGTACTACCCGCATGGAAGCATCTTCTTCAGCGACCTGACCCACTATGTCCGCAGCGGGGACTTTGTCATGGCCCTGTTGCGCGACGCCGAGGATCTGGACGGCTACGCCTTCGCCCTGGGAGCGCTCGCCCATTATGCGGCCGACGACGACGGTCACCGCATCGCCACCAACCGCGTGGTTCCCATGCTCTACCCGCGGCTCAAAAAAAAATACGGCGACATCGTCACCTACGAGGAGAATCCGCTGGCCCACGCCAAAACGGAGTTCAGCTTCGACGTGCTCGAGGTGGCGAAAGGCAACTACGCGCCGGAAAGCTACCACGATTTCATCGGATTCGGAGTCGCCGCCCCGCTGCTTGGCGAGGCTTTCCGGCAAACCTATGGGCTGCCGCTGCAAGCCGTCCTGCCTCGGGAAGAGGAGGCGCTGGAATCCTACCGATGGGATGTCAGCAAGCTGATTCCCGCGGCGACCCGGGTGGCCTGGAGCATGAAGCGCGATGACATCGCGCGCAGCCAGCCGGGCGTCACCAGGAAGAAGTTTCTCTACAACATCTCGCGCTCCAGCTACCGCAGAGACTGGGGCCGGCATTACCGGCGTCCCTCGCTCGCCGACCGCTTCCTCGGCTTACTGATGCGGATCGTGCCCAAGGTCGGACCGCTCCGCGTGTTTGAGCTGCAAATGCCCACTCCGGAGGCCGAGCGGCTGTTTGAGTCCAGCTTCGACGATATTCTCCACCGCTATCGGGAGCTGCTCCAGCAAGCGGGCGCGGGACGCCTCAACCTGCAGAATGAAAACTTCGATCTTGGCGCGCAATCCGAGCCGGGGATCTACCGGCTTTCGGACCGGACTCACGCCAAGCTTCTGAACAATCTCGCCGAACGGAGCTTTCGCGGCCTGTCGCCGGGGCTAAAGGACGATCTGCTGGCGTATTATTCCCACCCGGGAGTGCGGTATGCGGCCTCCCTGCGGCCCGGCGAATGGGCCAAAACCCAGGCCGATCTCGCCGGTCTGCAGAAGGCGCCGGTCTCCTCCGGCGCGCCGTCCGAATAATCGGAACAAGAAGCCGCGCCGGCGAAAGCGGCAGCGCGGAATCCGGCGTCGGACGGCTAGAGCATTTTCGGAATTGCTGTAGACCGAAGCCATGCGCTCAAGTGGCTTTTTCAACAAGAAAAAGCCACCCTCTTCGGCTCTCAAAAAGTCTCTATGTATTCCGGAAATGCTCTACGCCTCCTGCTCCGCTCCGTCGATACCCCCTCCGTCGATCCCCCTCCATTTGTAGATCGCGTAGGAGAAGATCCAGCAGAGGGCGAAAAGAGCGATGACCAGATATCCCATCGCCGAGAAGTTATCGTTCAGCCTGCCCACCACCCGCCAGACCCATCCATGCGGATGAAACCGGGCGGCTAAGAGCCCCAGGCCCTCGATGCCGCCGATCGCAAAGGCGATCAGTACAGAGACGAAGGTGATGGTCAGGTTGTAGTACAGCTTGCGCACGGGCTTGACGAAGGCCCAGCCATAGGCCCCCAGCATGAGCAGATTGTCCGTCGTGTCGATGAGCGACATCCCGGCGGCGAACAACGTCGGGAAGACGAGAATGGAGGCGAGCGGGAGGCCTTTGGTCGCCTCCGCGGCGGAGATTCCCAGCAGACCGATCTCGGTTGCGGTGTCGAAGCCCAGGCCGAAGAGAACGCCCAGCGGATACATGTGCCAACTGCGCCGGATCGCGCGAAAGAGCGGGCGGAAGATGCGGGCCAGGATTCCTCCACCGAAAAGCATCGCATCGAAATCCTCTTCCGCGTAAGGCAGCCCGCGCCGCACGCGCTTGTATGCGCTGTAGATCGAACGCAGCGTCGTCAGATTGACTAAGCCAATGGCGATCAGGAACAGCGCCGAGATCAAGGTTCCGATGACGCCGCCCACCGCCCGAAAGCTGCCGATGCGCCGCTGGAAGGCCAGAGTTGTGGCGGCGATGGCGATCGAGCCCACGAAAACGATCGTCGAGTGGCCGAGCGAGAACATCAGGCCCACCGCAACCGGCCGCTTCCCTTCCTGCATCAATTTGCGGGTCACGTTGTCGATGGCCGCAATGTGATCCGCGTCCACCGCGTGGCGCAGGCCGAAGCTGTACGCCAGCAGCGCAGTTCCCAGGAGCAGCGGGAAACGATGAAATGCGCCAAGGGCCCAGAGCCAAGCCCCGGCGTTGAAGGCCAGGAGCCCGGCGTAGACTCCCAGAATGCGGGGCCGAAGGCTGCCCGGCGCGTCGATGACGGTGGTTGGCGACAAAGTTGGCATTCCGTCGAGAGTGCGCTCCTGCGATCGGGAGCCGAGAGCCGGGGCCTTCCGGGTCATCCTGTCGGCGCGTCGGCGGCTGCCCTGAGCCAGCTTCGGAGCCAATGGACGTCTTCGCCCAAAACAGCCGGCGCTTCCTCATCATACGGCACGCCGCCATCCGGCGCGCCGAGCCGCGCCGCTCGGCTCGGAGGCCCAGGGCTGGAAGCCCGAAGCTGGAAATCGAAGACGACATCTCCCGCAGGAGATGGCTCCCAGGATTCGGGTCCGGAGATGCGCGTCGAAAATAGCTGCCAACATCGCCGCCGGAGCGTAGACTGGACTCCATTTTCGCCGGCGGGCGCCGGCATACAGTATTCGGGCAGGAGGGCGCCAATGACAGCCGCTTCGCCGATCACCGATCCATCTCACGCTCCTCAATGCGAACCCTGGCCCGAACTTCCTCTGACGGCATGGGTCAACACGTGCACAACCCTGCGCCTCTGGATGCAGATCGTCGGCAAAATCCGCCTGACCCAAAGTCCTTGGCTCAATCACTCCTGGCACACCAGCCTCTACGTTACGGCCCGCGGTCTTACCACCTCGCCGATCCCCTACGAGTGCCGCGTCTTCCAGATCGACTTCGATTTCATCGCCCATCAGTTACGGGT
>JAJYZK010000436.1:1763-2797 GCA_021799945.1 Acidobacteriota bacterium | reverse complement strand
GAGAGCACCGTGTGCGCGTGGTCCCTTGAACCCCTGCTGACGGAAGTCGCGGCCTGGCATGTATTCGATGCCAACGCCCGAATCGGCCACTCGGGTCTGCACGGCGAACTTGCGCTGGAAGCTCCGGAGCTTCTTCTGGAGATGGACCGCTTCGGTATCGAGCGCGCTCTGGTGTCCCATTTTGCTGGTGAAGAGTACGACGCGGAAGAAGGCAACCGCGCGTTGGCCCACGTTGCGCGGGCGCGCCTGGTTCCGGCCTGGTCGGGTTTGCCGGACCGCGAATCGCTCGACCAACTTGCCACCCGCCGGCCGGCCGCGGTCCGATTGCACTTCGGCATGACTCGGCACAACTTCTCGCCTGCTCTCTGGTGTTCAGGCGAATTGTACGCGTATCTTCAGGATCACTCCGTGCTGACGCTGGTGGCACTCGAAGACATTGGCTGGCCGGCGCTCGTCGAAGTGCTCGACAATTTCCCCAAACTGGCGATCCTACTGCTCGAGACCGGCTATCGGGCCGACCGGTATCTTTTCCCTTTGCTCGGGAAATTTCCGAACCTCTATTTCGACGCCTCCACCTACGTGGCGCACCGGCAACTGGAAACTTACGTGCAGCGTTTTGGCCCCGAGCGCATCGTCTTTGGCAGCCGCCTGCCACTCTACACGCCCGGCGCGTCGCTTTTCGTTTTGGGCACGGCGCGCATCAGCGACGACGCCAGACTGGCTATCGCCAGCCTCAACCTGCACCGGCTTCTGAAAGGAGCGACCGCGTGAAGTCGCCGATTCCCATCGCCGATTGCCATGGGCACATCGGGGTCCATCCGGATTTTCCCGCTTATCGGTTCAGCGTGGAGCAGATGGTTGAGGCCATGGACCTGCTGAACATTGAGGTGCTTGCCGTGACCTCCACGCGCGCCTGCTACACGGATTGCCCGCAGGGTAATCGCGAGGTCGCCGAAGCGCTCAAGCAATTCCCTCATAGGTTTCGCGGCTATATCACCGTGAACCCCCGGCCGGGCGGCGAGGCGCTGAAAGAA
>JAJYZK010000436.1:0-1753 GCA_021799945.1 Acidobacteriota bacterium | reverse complement strand
GGTGGAAACACTTTCACTCGCCGCCACTGGTCAAGCTGCACCCTGCTTTGCATCACTATCCGGTCAACGGGCCTGGCTACCAGCCGATTTGGGAGTACGCGCATCAAACCGAGGCCATCGTGCTCGTTCATACCTGGGACTCCGATCCTGAGTGCTCGCCCTTGCTCCTGCTGGACGTGGCGCGCCGGTTTTCGAAAGCCAAAATCCTGATCGGACATTCTGGCGTCACCTGGCGCGGCTATCTGCAGGCCTGCGAGGTCGCGCGACAAACGGAAAACACCTTCCTGGATATCACCGGCTCGCAAAGCCACCGAACGATTTTGGAAATCCTGGTTGAGCGTCTGGGGGCGGAGCGGGTACTTTTTGGCTCGGATATGCCTTATCTGGAGGCGGCCATCGGATTGGGCCGGGTGCTCACGGCGCGGATTTCCGACGCGGCCAAGGAGGCCATCCTGCGCGAAAACTTCTTACGGCTGCTTGGCGAGGAAAGGCCGGGAATGATTCGGCGCGAACCGGCTTCGCCGGCCGAACGACAGGGAGAATCGTCCACGCACTGAAGGCAAAATGGTCATGGAACGTGTACGCATCGGAGTTATCGGCCTTGGAATCATGGGGGAACTTTACGCCCGGATTTATTCCACGCATCCCCTGGCGGAATTGGTGGCGGTTTCGACACGGCGGCAGGAGCGCCTGGCCGAAGTCGCGAAGCGGACCGGCGTAAAGAACACGTACACGGATTACCGCAAAATGCTGGAGCGAAACGATCTGGACGCCGTCGTGGTGGCAACACCCGACTCCTTTCACTTCCAGCCGGCTCGGGCCGTGCTGGAGTCCGGCCGTCACGTTTTGGTGGAAAAGCCGCTGACGACCCGGGTGGACGAAGCCGACGAGCTGCTCCGCATCGCACAGCGCCGGGGGCGAAAAATCCAGGTGGCCTTCAACCACCGATGGCTCTCGCCCTACCAGCAGGCGAAAGCGGCGCTCGTGTCGGGCAAAATCGGACAGCCGCTGGCTGCTTACGCCCGCAAGAACGACACCATCTTTGTCCCCACAGAGTACATTTCATGGGCCGGCCAGACGACCTCAGCCTGGTTCCTCTCCTCCCATGATGTGGACCTGATCCGCTGGCTTCTTGAGGCGGAGCCCGTCGAGGCTCGGGCGCTGGGCCGCAAGGAGGTCCTCGCCGCGCGCGGTATCCCCACCTATGACGTCATCCAAGCCCAGGTGAAATTTTCCTCCGGGGCCTTTGCAACCTTTGAGTCGGCCTGGATCTACCCCAACACATTTCCCAGCATCGTGGATTCCTTCGTAGAAGTCCTGGCCACGGCCGGGCACATCCACATGGACCGCAAGTACGAATCTATCGAGGTGAGCAGCAAGGATTCTTTCAGCTACCCGAAAGGATTCTTGACCGGCGAAATCTTCGGACGCGTGCGCGGCGCCTTCCCTTCCTGCCTGGAAGATTTCCTTTTCGCGGTTCGCGAGGATACCGCGCCCCATGTCACCGGGCTCGATGGACGTCAGGTCACCGCGGCCCTGGAAGCCATCCATCAGTCGCTCGAAACCGGAAGCAGCGAACCCGTTCGCCCCCTTCCTGCCGATCTTCAAGCTGCCTATGCGCGCCGCGGACCTCACGGTTCTCGCCGCCTACTTCCTGACCATGCTCGGCGTGGGGCTTGTCTATGCCCCCCACATGAAGTCTCTGGACTTGTATTTCGCAGGCGGCAAGCAACTGCCCTGGTGGATCGGCGGA
>JAJYZK010000037.1 GCA_021799945.1 Acidobacteriota bacterium | reverse complement strand
TATATCTTTATCGCCGGAGCCGAGGATCGGGCTGCAGGAATCTCTCTTGATAAACTCGGTAGGGATGGTTACGCGTTGCGGCCCCTGACTCGGATTGGCAATGCGATTGAGAATCAGCTCCACCATTTGCTTGCCCAACTGCTCGGGAAATTCTCGTGTCGTGGTCAACCCGGGATAGAGCAGGGCGCCTATCGTGTCGTCGCAGCCCGCGACGCTAATGTCGTCTGGAATTCGCGACCCGCTGTCTCGGAGCGCGCGATAGACGCCATGCGCTGTGGGATCATTGCCCGCCAAGATCGCTGTGACGGGTTCGCCACGAGCCAACAGGGATTTGACGCCGAGATATCCGATATTGGAATCGTCTTCGGAATCGATGCTGCTCGACTGCGGAACAAGTCCAGCCTCCTCCATCGCGCGGCGATACCCTTCGAAACATCGCGAAAACCACGGTAGGCGGAGGTTGCCGACAAACCAGATATGGCGGTGTCCCAAGCCGATGAGATATCGGGTCATGTCATGACCGCCTTGCGAGTCATCCGAAAAGACCACATCGCTCCGCAAATCCTGCGGTTCGCCTAGAATATTGTTGCCGAGCACCACATGAGCGATTCCCTTGTGATCCAGGTGTTCGAGCAGATTCGGGGACGTAGTGCCCGCCAGAATCAATGCCCGAACGACATCGTGACGCTGCACGATCTTTGGCAAATGCAGCTCTTTCCAGGGGATGTGCGGCGAATAGTTGAATGACAAAAATGCGATGTCCCACCCGTGCGCGGCGCAATGCTCCTCCGCGCCAAGCAGGATTCGCGAATGAAACGAGTGCTGCATCGGCCGATTGCAGAGAAGGAAGGCCAACGCCTTGGTCTTGTTCCGCTGGTAAAGATCGATATCGAGCGCTGCCGCTGCATCCAGGACAATTTTGCGTATGTTGGGATCGACGCGGTTATTTCCATTCAAGACCCTGGAAACGGTGGGTACGCTTACCTTGGCGGCGGATGCGATCTCCCGAAGGCCTACCTTGCTCTTTTGGGAATGAATGGTTTTCATGTGCGTTTGAGCCCCTTCCTTGGATTTACCCAGTCATGATGCAGCCCGCCGGAATAGCGGGGTGGGGGAAAGCGACGCGATTCGGAGAAGTGTTCCATTCAGTTTGTTCAAAGCAAAAGCGGCGCATCCGGTTAGTGAGTCGATCGCGCCGGCTCGATGCCGGCGCAAGGTCAGCCCTCGCCAGAACCTGTCGAGACTCCAGCCTCAGATCCACCCGCTTCACGCGCCATGGAGACTCGATGCCCGGAAACCGTCAATACCGCTCGCGATCTTGCCTTTCCGCATTTTTACATCCCCATCCCCTCGCTCATCGGGCCACGACCAAGCCGGAATTGCCGCAAAAGGATAGAGGATACAGGAAAATTTCTCTGTAATCAAGAAAATGACTGGCCAAATCAGGAATTCTACATTTCGGGACGGGAACGGGACACGTTTTGCTCAAGTGCAACAGCAGCAATCATTTAACTGAACCAATACCGATGAATTGAGAGATTAAATTTCTCAAACCTGATGTCTCGGCGGCCCCGTAAAGCCTCCCCGTAGATATTGCCGGCAGGATCCTTGCAAAATTTACGGGGAAAAAATCCCTTTCCGCCACCCCGTTCCACCTGGATCAGCGTTAACCGAAATGCGTTGACAAGCCACTTGTATTCTCTCATCCATGAAAAATTTATTGACATTGAGAAAAATCAAGATTATTTTGTTGCTTTATCGCGCTTGGTCCGGGAGAATTCTATGAAAAAACAGCACATGAAGACGATGTGGCTCTGCTGCATCCTTCTGCTCTTGAGCGGATCGCTCGCGATCGCCCAAACGATCACAGGATCGGTTCGCGGTACGGTGACCGATCCGAGCGGGGCGGTAGTGGCGGGAGCGATGGTCACCGCCACGAACGTGGCCACCGGCATCACCACCGACACGGTCACCGATCATAGCGGCCTTTACAATATTCAGTTTTTGACGATCGGGGAGTACACGATCGCCGCAACCGCACCTGGCTTCAACACCACATCGATTGGTCCGTTTCGATTGCAGATCGACCAGATTGCCGAGATCAACGTGAAGCTGCAGGTGGGCAAAACGGTAACGACTGTCAATGTGGCGGCGAGCATCGCCCCGATCCTGAACACGGAGAACGCCACTCTGGGCACAACCATCAGCTCCAACACCCTACAAAACATCCCGCTGAATGGACAGAACGTCAATTTCGCGACCTTGTTTGTGCCGGGAGCCGTCGATCCCACATCGGGGGCCATGGGCAGCCTGCAGGGCTCGGAGCGCGATACCAGCATCGGGGGGGGTGGGCAGGGCGCGCAGGCGGTTCCCTCTTTCAGCGGCAATCGCCAGCAGGCAAACAACTACGTCTTGGACGGCATAGAAATCAACGAGACACTCAACAACCTGATCGGCTACAATCCCTCTCCTTATTCCATTCAGGAGATGCGCGTGATTACCGGCAATGCCGATGCCGAGTACGGAAACGTAAATGGCGGCGAAGTCGTTATGGTCACCAAGAGCGGGACCAACCAGTTTCACGGCTCCGGTTACGAATACTTTGAAAACCAGAGCCTGACCGCCAATTCATGGCAAAACAATTTTTTTCATGTCAAAAAGCCAACGTATACCCAAAACCAGTTTGGGGGCGCGGTGGGCGGCCCGATCTTTAAGAAGAAATTGTTCTTCTTCGCCGATTTTGCCGGGATGCATTACAACGTTCCGACCAGCCAGGGCGTGGCGAGCGTTCCCGACGCCAGGATGCGAAGTGGCGACTTCTCAGAGGTGCTGGCCATCGAGAAGATCCAGTTTTATAACAACTCGAACGGAACGGCAAACGCCACCCCATACGTCAACGATCAAATTCCCATCACGAATCCGGTGGCGAAATACCTCTTCGCCAACACCTCCGCTTTGCCCATGCCCAATCAGGCCCCGGTCGTCGGCAGCGCTACTTCGGGCAATTACATAGGGCATATCAGCTCCTACAACGCCAACCTGCAAGGCGATCTGCGCATCGACTACACCCTCAGCCCCAAAAATCAGTTCATGGGCAAATACACCTATGGCGATGCCTACGATCAGACCACGCAGGCCGTCCTGCCGGTGTATTTCCCGCTTGGAGACAACTATCCCTTCGCGATGGCCATGGTCGACTGGGTGCATACGTTTTCGGCCTCGCTCGTCAATGAGGCCCGAGGCGGATATTCACGGATCGTCTGGCACCAGGCGCTCCCATCGGATCCCTCGGGTCTTTTCGGAACGAATGGCGAACGTGTGGTGGGCATCCCGTTTAAAAACCAGCCGATCGTGGGATTCAGCTTCATGGCCATCGGCAATTGCTCCGTCAGCGACGATTGGAGTTGCTATGGCACCAGTACGAACGCGGACAACTTTCTTGCCGACGACAACCTCGACTTCGGAGACGATTTGACCTGGGAGCACGGAAACCACGTCACAAGAGCCGGCCTCCAGTTGCTGCAGTATCGGCAGGATTTTTTTACCCCTGGAAATCTCGGCGGCGCGCTGGGGCAATTTTCCTATAACGGAAATTACACGTCCGGACCGAGCGGCAGTTATCCGTTTGCCGACTTCGTCCTGAATGACGCCAGTCAGGCCGAACTCAGCGGCGTGAGCGCCCCGTTTGCGCAACGGCAGTGGCGCCAGGCGTACTACATCCAGGACGACTGGAAGGTGCTTCCGAGCCTGACCTTGAACTTGGGCCTACGCTACGCGTACGACCAGCCGATCTACGAGACCAACAACCGGATGTCCAGCATCAATCTGTCCGGCGCCGCCTTTGCGCCGTTCTCTCAGTATGCAGTGAACACTCCGGCCGGGGTCAACCCGCCATGGTTTGAGTTGGCCGGGCAAAATGGCAACAGCCGCGCGCTGTACAACCCCGTGTACAACGAGTTGATGCCGCGCTTCGGCTTTGCCTGGCAGATGAGTCCCAAGGTGGTGTTTCGGGGAGGATACGGAATCACCGACTATCAGGAGGGCACGGGCACCGGCCTGCGCATGACGCAGAACCCGCCGTTTCAGTCCTCGTTTAGCCTCGCAGCGCAGAGGGTCAGCACCAGCTCCGGTGGGACCCCCTTTCAAACGCAAAACGGCTTTACTCCTGCGGTGAGTAACGGAAACACGAATGCAGTCATCGCTCAGGGATCTCAGTTCGACGTCTGGGCCCCGAACTTTCGTCCAGCCTTGGTCCAGCAGTTCAACCTGACAACGCAGTTTCTCATCGACAACCAAACCTCCGTTTCGATTGGGTATGCTGGAGAGATTGGCCAGCATCTGGCGGTGCCCATGGGCATCAACCAGTACAACAATCTTGTTCCAGCCACCTGCCCGACGCTGGGCCCGAATGGCGGCTGCGCACATCTTGTAGATCCTTTCGACAGCGTGGTCGGACCGAGCGGCTTTGTCATCGATACGGAAGCGAATGGCATTGAGAACTACAATGCCATGCAGGTGGTCCTCCAACATCAGGAAACCAACGGCCTCGAGTATCAACTCAACTACACGTGGTCGAGGTCGATGACAGACAACGTCGGCTATTTCGGTATCAATGGAAGCGACCAGCCCGACCCATTGCCGCAAAATGCGTACGATCTCATGGGAGACTACGGTCCTTCCGGCACCGATACCCGGCAGAATCTGTCAGGCACCTTGGTGTACCAACTGCCGTTTGGCCGCGGAAAGGAGTTTGGCGCGAATTGGAAACGGCTGACAGACTCGGCGCTGGGCGGATGGGAACTGTCCGGGGACGCCATGCTCTATTCCGGTCTCCCGATCACAATCCAGACGTTCAATACCACAGGCGCGACCAACAGCGCCCAGGAAAATGATGACGGTGTAGAGCGCGCCAACCAGTACCTTCCGATGAGGATACTCAATCGGTCGACATTGAACTGGTTTGGCGTCGACCCCTCGGCGGTGCCTTGCCAGCAGCAGGGCTCCAGAATCAACTCTGTGGGCGCGGCTTGCGCGTATGGCCAGCCTGGGGGGTCTACCCTGGCTGACCAGTTCGGCAACGATCGCGTCGGCACCCAGCGCGCTCCGGGATATCGGCAGATCGACGTGTCGGCGTTCAAGTATTTTCACACTGTAAAAGACCAAACCGTCAAGTTCCGGGTGGACGCATTCAACGCCTTCAACATGGCGAGCTATGGACAGCCCAATCCGTACATAAGCAGCGCGCAATTCGGTCAGATCCACAATACCTTGTCTCCGCCTCGGCAGATCCAGGTATCGGTTGTATATCAGTTCTAGCCGCCTCCGATCGGTATGCCCGTGACGGTTCCCGGATTGCGGGAACCGTCCGGGTTCGACTAAATTCAGCTTGTCGCAAGCAACCATGGCAGCACCGGAAGGGTAGTTTGTGGCAAATATCGGGACGACAAAGATTTGTGGGAGGGGCCGATCTCGCTTTCGCATGACTCACGTTCCAGTCGGTTGCCCCAAAAGGCAACCGGCCTGACGGCCGTCGTCCCGATAGCAAACACAGCGGATCGCCTCCTTGCCCCATGCAGAACAACGCAGCAGCGCTGTAGCCAGATGTCAACACCCTACAAGACTGAGCGGCGCGGCGCGAAGAATCCCTCGTGTCTCTTTTTTGTTCTGCTTCTGACGGGTGGATCCCTGCTGTCGATCCTTACTCCCTGCGCCTGGGCGCAGGCGATTGACATGCGGAATCGCGGGCATGTCTGCAATCCAAACGCATATGGCGCGACGGCCGATGGCCGAACCCAAGACACGCATGCGCTCCAAGCCGCGATCGATGCCTGCGCCACGCAGGGTGGCGGGACAGTGCGTCTCGGCCCTGGCAGATATCTCACCGGTCCCATCGTCCTTCGCAGCCACATTCGGCTGGAGATAGAGCGCGGAGCGACGGTCCTCGGCTCACAAAATGTGGGCGACTATCCCTTCATGCCCGGCGAAAACCGCCGCCAATCGCTCATCACCTCGGATGGCGCGACGGATGTGGAGATTGTGGGCGCGGGAACGATCAACGGGCAGGGCCAGCCGTGGTGGGTCGTCGCGCGCGCGGAAGATCGAGCGGGCGCGCAGGAAGCGCCGCGACCCTGGCTGATTGAGTTTCATAACACGCAACACATCCTTGTAGCGGGGGTCGCGCTCCAGAATTCGCCGATGTACACCCTCGTGCTGCGCGCATCGAGAGATGCGACGGTTCGCAACATCACAATCATGAATCCGCCTCACGCGCCGAATACCGACGGCATCGATCCTATCTCCTCGCGCGATGTGAGCATTTCTCATGTCCTCATCGACACGGGCGATGACGACATTGCAATCAAATCCGGTCTGCCGCAGCACGGAGTTTCTAATGCGGCATGCTCCGACGTTGCCATCCGCGACTCCACCTTTCTGCATGGCCACGGACTTTCGATCGGGAGCGAGACCGCGGGCGGCGTGCGCAATGTTGTGGCGGAGAACATACGATTCCGCGGAACGGAGAACGGCATACGGATCAAATCGAACCGTGGTCGCGGCAATACGATTGAGAACATCGTCTACCGCAACATTACGATGACAGATGTTGGAACCGCCATTACGATCAGTGAGTACTATCCGGATAAGAAGATCCCAGCAAGCGACGATGTCCAGGCGGTTGGACCCCATACGCCGCATTTTCGCGATTTTTCGATCGTAGACTTGACCGCCAAGGGAAGCGATCGGGCAGGCATTCTCGTTGGGCTGCCGGAGTCGCCCATCGCGGAAGTGGCCCTTACCCGAGTGGAAATTCATGCGAAAACCGGCCTGACCATTCGCAATGCGAGCGTGCATGCGGACGGCCTCACGGTAGTCACGGAGCAAGGACCGCCGATCCTCGAAGAGCGCGGCGCGCAGTTGTCTGGCCATTAAATCTTTTTGTATCCAACAAGGCGCGAACCACTCCCAAACGGCTCGCCGCGACAATTCCTGATTCAGATTGTTTTCCGAGGATCAAGATGCCAGGCTTGCAATGCGTTGACGCCAAATACAGAATGGCATAGGTTCGAGAAGCGGAGTCAAGATGGGGGTTATCATGACTTTCCACCACAGTTTCCTGCGTCGTCTGATTTTCCCCGCGCTGTCGCCCGTTATGTTCGCCGCGACAGCCGTGTGTCAGATCACCGTCGCCACCCCTGCTCCGGCGCGCGCCACAATCCAGATACACGCCGACCGACCGGCCAGCTATCGGATTCCGCGCACCATCTTCGGTAGTTTTCTTGAGCCGATCAAGAACTCGACATACAACGGGCTGTGGGCGGAAATCCTTGTCAACCCGAGCCTGGAAGAGAACCTGTGGAGCGCCTCGCGCATTGCCGATATGGTCCACGACGAGCCTGCGCTGGCGCGGGCTTCGGAGTTGGGTCTACCGCTGCCTTGGGAGCCGCTGGACGCCGCGCAAGGCAATCGCTATGAACCGCATTGGGGCGACGCCGCAAACTCCTGGCGCTCTCTGGAGGTCATCGGCCTTCCCGAGGAGCCGACCGGCATCAAGCAGAAGGTGTATCTACCGGTCCATCGCACGCTTCGCTACACGGGAAGCCTCTACGCCAAACATCTCAGTGGCCCGACCCTGCTGATTGTTTCGCTGCGTCCAAGAAATTCAATGAATGTCCTTGCCTCGGCAAAGATTGACGCAGCGGCGGGCGCCTGGAGTAAGTACTCCTTTACGCTTGCCCTTCCTATAGGGAGTCTGCCCAAACTCGCCCCGGCCGATTTTGTCGTACAGGTGGAGGGCGACGAGCGGGTGGATCTCGACCAGCTTTCCCTGCTCCCCGCCGATGCAATCGATGGCCTCGATCCCGATGTGGTGGCGATGGCCAGGGCGTTGAAGACGCCGCTCGTCCGGTTTGGCGGCAACTTCACTTCCGGGTATCACTGGCGCGACGGCGTGGGTCCGGAAGACAAGCGCATCAGTATGTTGAACGTCTCCTGGGGCATTCCTGAATACAACACCTTCGGCACGGATGAATTCCTCCGCTTCTGCCGGTTGATCGGCGCAAAGCCGCAGATTGCGCTGAATCTGGGCAGTGGCGCTCCGCAGGAGGCCGCCGACTGGGTCCAGTACGTGGAGGATCATTTCGATAACGGCAAAGGTGGTCTCACCTGGGAATTGGGGAACGAGCTCTGGGGAAAATGGAGCATAGGCTGGACTACCCTTGCCCAATTGCCTGGCAGGACGCTCGCCTTCAGCGAAGCCGTTCGGAAGGTCGACCCCAGCGCGCGCCTGATCGCCATTGGCGCCGATGCGGACCGATATCGACCGTGGAACGCGGCGCAGTTGGCCAATCCGGCGGGCACATTCAACGATCTTTCCACACATTTCGTAGTGACGACCAACCAGGTGGAATTGCCCAGTCCGTCGGATTTTGTGCCGACACAAGATTCGGTTCAAGCGGCGTATCCGACGCCGGACTTTCTGGCGGCCGCAAGCTTTGCCCTGCCGGTTGGTCTGGGTCGGAACCTGCGCGCCATGCAGGCGCAGATCGATCAGTATCCCGCCTTCGCCCAAAAAACGCACATTGCCCTTACCGAGTGGCTGTTTGTCAGCCCGGACAATACCTCTCCCGGCGCCGACAACATGGGAGGTGCGATCAATGCGGCAGGGATATTCAACATGCTAATCCGCAATGCCGACATCGTTCCTATCGCAGACATGACTGGCATCATGGAGTTTGCGGGCATTGTGAAAAAACGAAGCCAGGTCTATGCGGCGCCGTCCTATTACGCATTCCGCATGTACTCGACGGCCCATATCAGCCGCCCGGTTGAGGTTGTGACGCAGGCTGGCAGCTACTCTGTTCACAACGGAATCATGCGTCACTCCGAGATTCCCGATGTGCCCTATCTGGATGTGGTTGCTGCGCTGAATGACGCCGGGGACACGCTCACTCTGTTCTGCGTAAACCGGCATCTGAGAGAAGATCTTACAACCGAGATCGATCTGCACGGTTTTCGAGCCTCTCAAACCGCCCAGGCGCAGACTCTTCGAGCGGGCAGCATATACGAAGTCAACGATGCGGTCGATCCGAAACATATCCGGCCTACGGACAGCACCCTTACGATTTCATCTCCGCAGATTCTTTACACGTTTCCGCATGAGAGCGTGACCGTACTTGCCTTCCATAAATAGTGCCGGAAGGAGGCGCTCCACCCGATTGGGCGCTCGCATGACGGAACCGCGATGATTGCGCGTATCCGTCAGGGTTGACCTGACCGCATGAATCCGTCCAATTCGGAATACGAGTTGGACGACGGAAAGGGGAAGGAATCTCGACGCATTGCGCGCATCGCCACGATTCGGACGCCAAGTCAGCTTGGGCAATGTGGAGAGAGCCTGGGAGAAGGAAAAACTTAATGTTTGTTGATTCTTTGGTGCCCGGAGGGGGACTTGAACCCCCACGGAGGGTAAACTCCTGCGGATTTTAAGTCCGCTGCGTCTGCCGATTTCGCCATCCGGGCTTGTGCGCAGGCTCTGCGCTCGGCGGTTGGAACCAATGCAGATTATGCCATCCCGGCTGCGGACCACGGCCAGGCAACCCCGATCCGCAATCCGATTCGCCACCCCATTCGACGCTCGGCTGCGGCCTCGGGTGCCCCCGCTTCCTCAACCTCGCCCGCCGGCTACCCACGCCAAACCGGATGGCGCCGCATCCCGACGGCGCGGCGCAACGCCATTGCGCACGCACGCAGGCCAGCCGCGAGCACGCCTGCTTTTCCCAGGAGCAGGCTTCGCAACGGTCTTCGCCGATGCCCCGCCGATGCCCCGCTCAGTGCGGCTTGCGGTACCGGATTTCTCCGCCGTCCAGGTAATATTCCGAAGAGCAGGCGTCCGAGCCGCAGATCATCGAGTCCAGTCCGGAATACTGGGTCCGCGTAATCAGCCCCAGCGCCCCGCATCCAGGACACGCCAGCACCGCGACATACGGGTTTCCCGACTCGCCCACGATGCCTGCGTTCTCCATCATATACAGCGTTCCGGGATGCATCTGCTCCGGAATCCACTCTTCCAGAAACTCAAGCTCCGTCAACATGCCGTCCCTCCAGTAAGCTGCCGTTTCCCTTACCGCCGCGGAAGAGCAGCGACGGCGCTCGCGTTCTTCCCGGTATTCAGCCCCTCCCTGCTTCCCCGTTGCCTGCTTTCCGACGCCACGACTTCCAATGCCTGCCGCCCACGGCTCCCTCACCGCGGCTCTAGCGGCCCCATCCTCCGCTGGGCTTCCACGCCAGCCGGATGCGCCGACTCGGCTCGCTGGTTCAGCTCCCGATAAATGGCCTCGTTGCGCAGAATCGCCTGCACATACTCCCGCGTCTCGGTGAAAGGAATCGATTCCACGAACTCATCCGTGCCGTGGAACGATGCGGACGAGGTCCAATCCGTCACCCGGTCGTCTCCGGCGTTATATGCGGCAAAAGCAAAGGCCGGCTGTCCGCCGAACTTCTCCAGCACCTGCTTCAGGTATCTGGTTCCCAGGCGGATATTGGTGTCGGGATTGAACAGCGCGCTGGCGCTGAAGCGCCGGATGCCTTCTTCGCGGGCCATGGTGCGGCCCACCGAAGGCAGCAACTGCATCAGTCCAAGAGCGTCCGCGGAGCTGACCGCTCCCGGATTGAACTCCGACTCCTGACGGATCAGCGAGGCCACCATGTAGGGGTCGATCCCGTTCTTTGCGGATTCCTGCTGAATCGTATCCCAGTAGGGCTGGGGAAATAGAATTTTCCAGCAGCCCATGGGGAGGGCGTCGATCGGAGCGGAGGCGTAATAGGGAATGGCGCGCTTCAGCACCCGCATCGCGCGGAAGGTCTCTCCGTAGGATGCGTAGATTTCCGCCGCCGCAAAGGCGCCCCACTCCTCGCTGCCCTCCGCGGCTTCAATCTCGGGCAGGATGTAGTCGTTCAAGCCCGCATTGGCCAGCAATTTGGCCTTGACCACGTGCTCGTCGTCTTCGGGAACGTCGTCGGTCAACTCCGGAAATTTTTCCCGTCGGATGCCGCCCAGCGCCGCGACCTGAGCCGGAGCGACGCCGCCCAGCGCGCCCAGACGCTCGCGCGCGAGCTGCGCATAGTAATAGTGCTCGAAGACGTCGGAGACGGAGCGGTAAAAGGCGGCGGCCATGGAGGGCTGACCCTCCTGGTCCTCATACACGCGGCCTCGCCAATACAGCGCCGCGGGAATCTCCCGGCCTCCGGGGTAGCGCTCAATCTGCTCGGTGAAAAGCGCCGCAGCCTGGGAATAGTTGCCCAGCCGGTAATTCAGCCAGGCCATTTTCCAATGGCTGCCGGGCGCATACCGATCGCGCGGAAAGAATTTGACCAGATCCCCGTAATACTCGATGGCGTGGGGAAGGTCCTGCTTCAGCAGATACATGTTGCCGGAGGAATAGAGCGCCTCGGCCAGCCAGGGGCTGCCGGCGAAGCGATCCTCCATCTCGCGCACCAGGGAGCTTTGCGTCTCCTCGTCGTCCTTATTCCGAGCCAACTCCACGGCCAGGTACAGGCGCCGTGCGCCGGCCTCGTCCTGGGTGTCGGGCAACCGGTCCAGCTCCTGGCCGGTCAGGCGCTTCTCCTTCAGATCGCAGGCGGCAGCCGCCACCAGGAGCGAATCCCTGAAGGATTCGCTGGCCGCCGTAGCGGCCGCGGCCAGCGCGCGGTATTCCCCGCCGGCCTCGGCATACCGCCCGGCGGCATAGAGGGCGTCGGCGTGCGCCCGGCGCTCCTGCACGGTCAAGGGCGCCGGGCCGCCGATCGCCGCGAGCTGCGATGCGGCCTGCTGCGCCTCATCGCTCAGCGGATAGCCGACATATAGGTTGCGGTAGATCCGAACCGCCTCGGCCGAGTCGCCGGCCATCTGATAGGCGCCGGCCAGCGCCAACTGGAAGTCGGCGTGGTTGGCCGCCGGCTCGTCCAGGTGGGCGCGCAGCAGGCGCAGCGCCGCTTGGGGATCGCCCTGCATCAGGGAAAGATTTGCCTGCACCACCGGCAGACGCCGCAGAAAGATGCTCTGGGGGTAATTTGCGGCGAAGGGATCCAGGATCGTCTCCGCCTCGGGCAGCCGGCTGGACTGCATCGCCGCCTGGGCCGAGAGAAAATCCGCATAGTCGGCCAGGGCCTCACCGGCGGCCTTCGATTTTTGTAGGCTGGCGATCGCCTCCGGATAGCGGCGATCCTGCAGATAGGCATAGCCCAGCGCGAGATAGGCGGCGGAGGTCGCTTCGCCGGAGTGACTGCGGGCGTAGGCCGTCACCCCGGCATACGCCGCAGGAGTGCGCGTCGCCGCCAGTTGCTGGGCCATCGGACGCAGCTCCGAGGAGGCGACAAAGGCCCGCTGCAGCCTGCGGCTGCGCGCGATGCTTCTGGCCGAACGCGGCCTGCGCCGCCTTGTGATCCGGCGCCTGGCCACCGTGCGGCGCCCGGCGCGCGAACTCTTCCCCGCGGTCCCATGTCCCGCAGTCCTCTGCCCGGCCGCCGCATGCGCGGTCTTCTTGTGCGGGGCCTGCGCGGAGTCGGTCTGCAGCGCCGACGCCGTAAATGCCGTTACGGCCAGCAGCGCCGCCCAAGGCAAAAGAGCTGGTATACGCGCCATCGCCATTCCGGTGGATAAACCGTACTGTTTCTTAGACTCTACGCGGAAAGCAGGGGCTCCGGAAACTTTCGCCGTTCCGACGAATTCCTCGGGAATCCAATGCATCACCTTGCCGGCGCCGCCGGATGGTCTACGGATGTTTCCGAACTCCGCCTTTTGCCCCTCTCCGCCATGCCCGTTTAGTATGAAATGTGGATCGCCTCGGCGGGCATCCCCACCCGTCCCTCACCGCGCGGTCCCGAACGCCAGCGCCCGGAAGTGAGTTCAGAAAGGCGAATTTTTGAAGCACCCCGACGCACCGATCATCCAACCGACTGGGCAGCCTATGGCGCAACCGGCTGGCGCGAACGAAGGCCAGCCGACGGGCGACGAGCTTCACCCTGACGTCTTGCTGGTAAGCCAGGCGCGGGGCGGCGATGTGCAGGCCTTTGAAAAGCTGGTCAATCAGTACGACCGGAAGATTTTCCGCATCGCCCAGCACATCACCCAGAACCGGGAAGATGCCGAGGATGTGGTTCAGGACTCGTTCCTGAAGGCCTATCAAAAGCTGGATCAGTTCCAGGGCAACTCGAAGTTTTATACCTGGCTGGTCCGCATCGCGGTGAATGAAGCTCTCATGCGGCTGCGCAAGCGCCGGAGCGGCCGCACGGTCTCCATCGACGAGGATGTCCAGACGGACGAGGGCTCGATGCCGCGGGATCTGGCCGAGTGGCGTCCGAATCCGGAGGCGCTGTATGGGCAATCGGAGCTTGCCGATATCCTCCGCAAAACCATCCAGGGTTTGCCGCCCGGCTTTCGCGTCGTCTTTGTGCTGCGCGATGTGGACGGGCTTTCCACCGAGGAAACGGCGGAAACGCTGGGGTTGAGCATTCCGGCCGTCAAGTCCCGCCTGCTGCGCGCCCGGTTGCAGCTTCGGGAACGGCTCAGTCGTTACTTCCGCAAGAAGAATGGGAATGGCGCCGCATGACCTGCACGGAGTTTCTGGCTCAGCTCGGTGAATTGCTCGACGAGAAAGTTTCGGGGAATCTGCACGGCGACCTTCAGGCGCAC
>JAJYZK010000435.1 GCA_021799945.1 Acidobacteriota bacterium | reverse complement strand
TTATCAACGCGATTCGGGCCAACGATCGCCAAGGGCTGCGCGCCTATGCGCGGCTCTGCATCGAGGTTGCCTATAATATCCACACCGCCTTCCATCTGCCGATGATCACGATAAGCTTGGTTCAAGGCGAAGCGCTCGGCGGCGGTTTCGAGGCGGCGCTGTCGGCGGATGTGATCGTCGCTGAACGGAGTGCCCGTTTCGGTCTGCCGGAAGTGCTGTTCAACCTCTTCCCCGGCATGGGCGCGATGAGCTTCCTCTCACGCCGGATGGACGCGGCGCGGGCGGAGAAAATGATCCTCTCCGGCCGGGTCTATACCGCCGCGGAGATGGAGGCGATCTGCGCCTTATCGGAGCGATTCCCCGGCGCGCGCATCACCATCGATCCCAATGGCGCCTGGTCGCTGGAGGAAGCGATCGCCCTTTGCCATCCCCGGCGCAGCAGCCTGGCCTATGCGGAGGATCCCTGCGGAGCCGAGCAGGGATATTCGGGGCGGGAGATTCTGGCTGAATTCCGCCAGTCCACGGGAATTCCGGTGGCCACCAACATGGTGGCCACGGACTGGCGGCAACTGAAGCACGCGGCCCAACTGCGCGCCGTCGATATTCCCTTGGCCGATCCCCACTTCTGGACCATGCGTGGCTCGGTGTCGGTGGCCCAGTTCTGCCGCGAATGGGGTCTGACCTGGGGTTCGCACTCCAATAGCCATTTCGACATTTCTCTGGCCATGTTCACCCATGTCGCCGCTGCGGCGCCCGGGAATATCACTGCGATCGATACGCACTGGATCTGGCAGGACGGCGAGCGCCTGACCCGGGATCCGCTGCGCATCGCCGGCGGCCGCATCGACGTCCCCGACCGCCCCGGACTCGGGATCGAGCTGGATATGGAGAGAATCGAGGCCGCGCACCGGCTCTACCGGCAGATGGACAAAGGCGACCGGGACGATCGCCGGGCCATGCAGTTTCTAATCCCGGGATGGACCTTCGACCCCAAGCGTCCCTCCCTGGTCCGCTGATCCCGCGCGGCCGGCCGCATCGGAAGCCGCGCGAGCGCGGCTTCCGAAAAAAACCCGTGGCGTCGCAATTCCGTATACAAAACACGACCGAACCGTGTATGTCAGGGAACGCTTGGAGTCACCGTTCGTCCTCCTCAAAGAAATCCATTTCAACACGCTTGACCTCATAAGTGTGGACTGTCGAGACGCCCAAGCTATACTCGAACATTAGCTCTGTAAGCCGCTCCCCGTCTATCAGAATTACCTTGTTTTCCAGTGCGGCGGCATACGTTTCCGCTTCGCGTGAGAACTTTGATGTCGTTATAAAGACGCCTTTTCGGGCCTTAACGCCAGCCAAAGCACCCACGAAGCTTTGCACTTCAACTGATCCCACCGTCGTATCCCGCCATTTCTTTGCCTGGATATAAATCAGATCTAGCCCTAACTTATCCTCCTTTATGACGCCGTCGATACCGCCGTCATGCGGGCGGCCCAAAGCTTTGCCTGCATCGGCCGTCGAACCGCCATAGCCCATCGTTGTCAAGAGCGTGACAACCAAACGTTCGAACGATTTGGAAGAGCCCGACACAATCCTTTCGAGCAGCTCCGATTGAACAAGCTTGCGGAGCTTTGCATGCGCCGACGCGATCAGCTCTTCAGGCGTTTCATCCGCGAGTTTAGGCTCAATATCGGCGACCGATGATTGGTCTTCAGGCGATCGCGCGCCACCGTAGAACTCCAGAAACTCCGGGTAGCGTTTTAGAATCGCGAGGTCAATTTTCTCCGGTTGCTCATCGAGCAAGCTGCGGCCGGCGTTGGTGATCTGAAACCGTCCCCACCCCGTGTAATGGATCAAGCCGGCCTTTTTCAAATATGTTCGCGCCCACCCATAACGATTGTTGAAGACGTAATCCTGGCCACTAGGCGTCAGCTCGGCGAGTTCACCCTCAGTCAACTGAAATTCTTTCGCCATTTGCGGAATGGCATCCCGCGTTCGGTGCTCTTCCCCGTCGGCAGCGAGCCGCAGCAGAGGCAGCATAATCGATTGATAATCCGGGATGGGCATAGCTTTGGACCTCGCCTTTACGAAGAATTCAGGCAGCCGTTACATTCTCTCCAATCGATCAGCGCCGGGCAATCGAGAAGACGGAGATTATGCGATTCTTCGGCCGCGAGTATCTGCTTTCATTGCCACGACAGTTCTGCGCATAGTGGCCCGCGGCGAAGGTCCACGGGCGCGTAGGAGGAAGGAAGATGGGAAATTGCGGGGTGAGGCTGACGAAGGTTTCAGGCAAGGGGACGGGGAAGCGTACCCCGGGGATAGAGAACCATCGGCTCGCGTCCACGCCGCCGCCCAGTTCGCCGCCGCTTACCCTGAGAGAGCAACAGAGTTCCGATCTCTTCAGAGCCATTTTCCCCGATATCCCAACCCGATATCCCAACTCGGCATCGCCGGGCGACGCGCCTGAGCGCGAAGGACAATAGCGTGGATCGCCGCAGTTGTCGGAAATGTTCATTATCGCCCATGGCGTCAATGCCTTGCCTGATTTCACCTGCGGCTACAGTATGCCGCTCGATTGGCGGCATCCTGTAGCCAGGCGATGGGGACATGCAGGCAGATCATGTCAGGATCGGAGATTGGATCGGAGACCGGATCGGCCTGCCGTCTCCGGCGCCGGATGCTTTCCATTCCGTTCGCGCATCGCAGCCGGCGGCGGTTGGGCGGAGTTCCCGGCATCCCGCCGCCGGCGGCAACAAACCGAACTCAGCCGCCGGCGGCCTCCGCGGCGCCTTCGATCTGCTCCAGCGA
>JAJYZK010000434.1 GCA_021799945.1 Acidobacteriota bacterium | reverse complement strand
TCGGGGCCTCGTCGCGGACGGAGCCGAACGGATTGTTGTTGCGGGCGACTCTGCGGGCGGTGGCCTGACGCTGGCACTGCTGTCGATCCTCGCGGACGAAAGGACGAGGGGAACCTCGCAACCCGTCGCGGCGGCCGTGATGTCGCCCTGGACCGACCTCGCTCTCACCGGCGCCAGCTTCGAAACCCGCGCCGCGGCGGACCCGATCTTCGCGCGCGGCACACTCCAGGCCTTCGCCGACGCCTACCTGCAAGGGCAGGCGGCCACCGATCCCAAGGCATCGCCGCTCTACGCACGGCTTGGCGGTCTGCCGCCGATCCGTATCGATGTCGGCGAAGATGAGGTCCTGCTCGACGATTCCGTCCGCTACGCGGATCGGGCGCGGGCAGCCGGCGTGGACGTCACGCTAGCGGTCTGGAACGGTATGCCCCACGTCTTCCAGTCTTCCCTCGACCGCTTGCTTGCGGCCGAGCAATCCCTGAACGCCATTGGCCGGTTCCTCCATCAGCGGCTCATCGCTGCGGCCGATTCACCAACCCGCCTGGACGCGTGACGCT
Source organism: Acidobacteriota bacterium (assembly GCA_021799945.1). Lineage (GTDB taxonomy): Bacteria > Acidobacteriota > Terriglobia > Terriglobales > Acidobacteriaceae > PALSA-350. The sequence continues at coordinate 2,258 of JAJYZK010000434.1, read as the reverse complement.
CAAATTCACTGCTTTTGAACCCGAAACTGCGAAAGGCGGACTGCCGACAAGGCCGCGGTCCATGCGGGGATGATGTTCCAGCCTGGCCTGACCGGCGTCTCCACCGGGCGGCCATGGCTTGGAAGGGCGGTCCGGGTCACGGGCCGGCGGCATGGCCCGGGAAATTCATGCCGCCGCGCCACGTCTTGCCCAGGTCATCAGACTTGCCTTGACCATGTGACGGCGTCAGCCCCGGCGGGAATGCGCGTTGGCGCGTTGTCGTCCGTGGTGGCCCGCCATATAGCCTCCGCAACGTCCAACGGGCGAGTGAATTCCTCATGCTCGCCCATCAGGCCCGCAATGACGGCCTGGCCCAGCGGGGCGTAGGGTTCGGGAAACTGCAGCGCACCTGGGGTGAGGGCGCGGGCATTGTCACCGAAGCGGGTCTCCGGTGCGAGGCCGGGGAGAACGAGTTTGACCTTGATGTTGAAGGGTTCAAGCTCCAGCGCGAAGGATTCGGTAAAGGCGTTCACCGCCGCCTTGCTGGCCGTATAGACCGAGAGCAGCGGCAGCGGGCGCAACGTAACCGTCGAGGTCACATTGATGATGGTGCCCGACTGACGCGCCCGGAATTGCGGCAGAACGGCCTGGATCATCGCCATGGTACCGAAGGTATTGGTTTCGAAGATGCGCCGGACAATATCGATCGGCGTGCCTTCGAGAGCGTTCAGCCAGCCGATGCCGGCATTGTTCACGAGGACGTCGATATCCCCGGCCGCGGCGACGGCCTGCGCGATGCTGCTCTGGTCTGTCACATCCAGCTTCAACAGCTGCAGATTGGGGGCAGGGGGAATAACGCTGTCATCCGGGGTGCGCATGGTGGCGATGACGCGCCAGCCGCGTTCGAGGAAGTATTTCGCGGTCTCCAGGCCAAAGCCCGAGGAGCAGCCGGTGATGAGTATGGATTTCATTATGACTCCTGCGATGAAGAGGAATGAATGGGAAAAGGAGGTTAGACCGGCACGCAGGGACGGAATATGATAAGAAATCCATATTTCATTTTAAGGAGTCCAGATGGCTGATCCTCTTGCCGAAATCGTCACGTTGCTCCGGCCCCGGATGAAGTTTTCCAAAGTGGCCAGCGGAGCGGGGCCATGGCGGCTGCGCAAAGAGGGGGATGGACATCTTTTCTATGGTGCCGTCGTGGAAGGGAGTTGCCGGCTGCAAGTGGAAGGGCGCGAGGCGTTGACGCTGGGCGTGAATGATTTCGTGCTGATTCCCGCCGCGGTGGATTGCATCATGATGAGCCTGCATCCGGAGGCGGAAGAGATGCCCCTCTCCGAGCCGGTGCGTTTGCCGTCGGGTGAGTTCAGATTGGGCGATCTGGCGGGGCCAGCAAATGTACGGAATTTAATAGGACATTGTGAATTTGCGTCGCCGGATGCGGCGTTGCTTGCCTCGCTCCTGCCGGAGCTGGTGCATGTGAGGGGCCAATCAAATCTGGCGACGCTTGTGGCGCTAGTCGGGGAGGAGGATCGCGCAAATAAACCGGGGCAAGGAATAGTTCTGGCGCATCTGCTGGAGGTGATGCTGATCGAAGCGTTGAGATCAGCTGCCGAATTCGGGGCTTCACCGGGCCTGCTGCGCGGCCTGGCGGATGGAAGATTGGCAGTGGCGATCAGGCGAATGCACGAGGCGCCAGAGCGAGCCTGGAGTGCAGCGGAGTTGGCGAAGGAAGCTGCTTTGTCGCGCTCGGCCTTTTTTGAACGCTTCAACCGAGAGGTGGGATTGGCGCCGATGGAATACCTGCTGACGTGGCGGATGGCTTTGGCGAAGAGGCTGCTGCGCAATGGTTACAGGGTAGCGGAGGTCGCGGCGCAGGTGGGTTATCAGTCCGCTAGTTCCTTCAGTGTGGCCTTTTCACAGCGTGAGGGGGTGCCTCCCGCGCGTTACGCGCGGGAGGTGGCGGAAGGCATTTCCCTGTGAAGACGTCTGCGAGATTACGAGCGTAAGAGGGAACGTGGCGGTAAAGAAGCTCTGATACCATCGGTGCTGAAGCTGATTGCATTCCTTCAGCCGCCCCATAAGGCAGAGCAGTTCAGGCTCCGTATTGTTCTTCTGGGATTGAGCATAGGCGCGAACTTCGCAGCCTGCCAAAAGCCAGGCCGTAAAATTGCTGGAAACTCATAATCCAGGACTGCCAAAAATCCGGATCGACACGGTTCGGAAAGGGCAATAGCATAATAGCATCTTCAACATGGACACGTTCGACATGGGTT
>JAJYZK010000433.1 GCA_021799945.1 Acidobacteriota bacterium | reverse complement strand
AAGCTCCGGGTGCTTGCCCTTCTGGCGAGGATCCTGGATGCCGCCCATGTAATACCAGGGCCAGCCGTAGAACCCGCCCTGCTGGATGTGGGTGATGTAGTCGGGGACGAGATTGTCGCCCAAGCCGTCCCGTTCGTTGGCCGAGCACCAGAGGTCGCCGGTGACCGGGTTGATCGCCTCGCCGACGCAGTTGCGAATGCCCGAGGCGTAGACCCCTTCAAACTTCCCGTCGGGAGTGAACTCGAGAACGTCCGCACGGTGGAATTCGTCGGGATTGGCATCGGGGTCGTCGTCGTTCGAGCGCGAGCCCACGGAGACCAGCATGTGCTTGCCGTCGGAGGTGAATACCACGTCGCGAGTCCAGTGGCCGCCGCCGCGCAGGCGTCCGAAGCCCGGCAGCTCGGCCACCACGGTCTGCGCCGGCCCGCTGGCCTTGAGGTCGCCCGGCTTGTAGGGGAAGCGAACGACCGAGTCCGTATTGGCCACGTAGATCCATTTCGGATGGGCCCCGGCGGGATAGAAGTTGATGCCGAAAGGAAGAGTCAGCCCGGTGGCGTATACCGAAACCTGAGCGGCGCGGCCGTCGGCGCCAACCCCGCGCAGCACCTTGATTTTTCCGGAGCTGCTCTCGGCCAGGAAGAGATCCCCATTGGGAGCGAAGCGGATGAGCCGCGGATTGTCGAATCCGTCGGCATAGAGCGCGACGTGAAAGCCCGCGGGGGCCTGGGGCAGGGCGCCCGCCGGCCGGGGCGCGATGTGGGCCCCGTTAGCGGCAGAATCCGTCATGTAGGGCTCGGGCAGGTCGGCCACCGTCAGGCGGCGCCGAACTCCGGGGTGTTCCTTGGTGTAGTCGGTAAAGGCCGCCTGCCCGGTCAGAGTCTGCTGGGCTCCGGCGGAGGCGCACGAGAGAGCGAAAGAGATGGCGCAAGCCGCGGTCAGAGCAAAGGAAGAGATTGGCCGTGCGTGCAACTGAAGCTGCATTGGGGGATCCTCCGGAGTATGCCTCGCGGCGCTGGCGATTGGAAGGGCGATGGAAGCCGGCAGTTTGAACCGGGAGTGGCGGTCGGGCATCTACTTCATCGCTTTCCTCTGCTGTTTTTCGATAACCGCCTACGGGCCTGCCGGATTCGCGCCGGTCTCCGGCAGACTGCGGAGAGAGCCGGAGGCGGTAAACATTCTTTTCAGCAGCGCCGTGGGGACGGTGGCGGTCACGACGGCGCGTTCCTTATGCTGCTGAATCCGGGTCGAGTCGAGGAGGCTGCGCACATCGGCGTCGGTCATCGTGTCTGGCAGGTAATTCTCCGCCGCGCGAGCCATGGCGATAAATCCTTTGAAGGCCTCCGACGAGGCCCCTGCCGCCATCTCGCTGGTGGCAATCTCCTCCAACCGCAGATGCAGCGCCCCGGTCCAGCGCAGGGAGGCGATCAAGGTGGCGCCCAGATCCAGCGGAACCCGGAAGCCCATGATCCGGATTCCATCTCCAGGAAGAGGGAAATCGATTTTCCCGATGCCCCAGGCCAGGGACAACAGGGGCACATCGGCGTAGTGGTCGGAAAGCAGGGAAGAGCCGGAGAAGGGCAGGGCCGCGGTGCGGTACCGGTCGAGAATAGAGTGGATCTGTTCCGGCGTGGGGTTGTTGGAGACGGCGGCGATGTCGAAGCCCAGCAGAGAGACGCGAACCGTGCGGCCCTCGCTGGGAATTTCGTAGATGGTGTGTCCCGCGTATTCTTCGCGCCCGGTGGAGATGGAGGCGAGGTAGCGATTCACCCGCTCCCCGTTGAAGCGCCCGATGAAAACCTCGGAGAAGGCCACCGGGCCATTCGGCCCCAGCGGGTCAGGCATCGGGTAGAGCGCGAAGGCGGCTTCGTCCAGATCCCGCTCGAAGTCAAAGCCGGTGGCGTCGATGAACTTTTGGTAGGAGGGATCGTGGGGCGGCGCCTGGCGATCGAAGTGGGAATAGGCCCGCAGGGGCCGCAGATTGAAGTAAAGGATACAGTCGGATTCCGGCAAAAGCCGGGCGGCTTCGGGTGGGGCCTTTTGCAGCAGGTAGGCGAACAGGACAATCGACAAAAGGACAAGAGCGACGACAAGAAGGGTGAATTTGGTGCGCCGTTGCATGCGGGGATCGGCCTGACTTCCGCTCCCGGAAGATAGCCGTGAGCGCGGGCGCGGCAAGGCGCTCCGTCCAGAAAAATCATAGCATTCCGCAGATCCGGCTACTGCGCCGGAGGGGCGCTGGCGGTCCGCCGCCGCGCGATTGCCGCAGCAAACGCCCTATGGTAGGCTCTACACTGGCGTTCGCGCTGCAGACCGCACCGGAAGAATCTGCCATAGGCGGGAACAGGGCGTCCGGGCTGGCGTAGCTCAGCTGGTAGAGCATCTGATTTGTAATCAGACGGTCGGGGGTTCGAGTCCCTTCGCCAGCTCCAGAAAGCCGGCTCCGAAATTCGGCCAGCGCGAGAAAGCCGTTCACCCACCGCAACGATTCCACACTGAGGTTGCGCCCGGTTTCCGAGGCCCGCCCGGGGCGGTCCGCTGCGCAGCCCGCCGGGCGACGACTCCGGCCGGGCAGTCTGGAGATTTTTGGGGGGATGGAGATGCGGTGTTGCGCCCGCGCATGTGCACAGGTGGCCGAGCGGTTAATGGCAGCAGACTGTAAATCTGCCGCTCCTTGCGAGCTACGGAGGTTCGAATCCTCCCCTGTGCACCAGGATTTTTCCCTGCATCCGGCATACCGCAGGCGCGGAGGGGATGCAAGGAACGGACGAACATTGGACGGCTTCTGAGCTTGACGGTCCATCTCACGGCCTTTGATCGGTGGCGTT
>JAJYZK010000432.1 GCA_021799945.1 Acidobacteriota bacterium | reverse complement strand
GCGTCACCACAAAGACCACCACGTAAGACGGACCCAGGATTTGCGTGATGATCATCGGCTGGCTCTGGTAGATGCCCAGGGAAGCCAACTGGGTGAGCATGTAGGCGCCGCCGAGGGAGAGCAGCCGCTTCACCGCGGCCAGCCTCACCGCCGAGGGACGGGGCAGCAGCCACGGATAGCGGTGGAAAAATATGTAACAGACGTTGGCGCATTGAATGGCCGCCCGGGTGCCCGATATCGCCAGAACCAGCGGCGGAAGGCCGCCCTTCATCTGAGCGACGATGACCAGCGCCGCCAGCGCCGAAGTATTGCCGGCGATGGACCACAGGTTCGCCACGTATCCATCCTGATAGGCGTTATAGACCGAATGCAGCATGCTCAGGGGAAAACTGGCGATGAAGAAAATGAGCGAATAGGCGCAGGCCCGGTCCAGCTCCGCCGCCGGCACAGCCCGGGAAACATGAAAGACCGCCTGCCAGGAGATGCGGTGGAAGGTGGCCAGGAAGATGATCCCCACGGTTGTGCTCAGGGTGATGAGCGTCCAGAACGCGGAGGAGGAGTACTCGGCCGCCATCGCCTTATCGTCTTTGCCGTATGCCTCGGAGAGCAGATTCACCAGCGCATTGCCGGCCACGCCGAAGTCGGTCATGGCCATCCAGGTCAGCAGGCTCCCGATCGTCAGCCACACGCCGTACCGCTCCGCTCCCAGGTAATGCACCGTGAGCGGCACGGAGACCAGGCTGATCACAATAGTGAGCGCTTTTGATAGGAAAGAGGCCGATGCGGTGAGTCCGGCTCGGCGATATCTCTCCCGCCCGACATTGGCGCTTCTGGCGGTGAACAGGGCCTGCCAGCCCCTCTCTCGCACCAAGACCCTGCCTTTCCCCGCAAGTTGCTTCAGCGTCTTGGAGAGACCTTCAAATGGAAGCTGCCGCATAGGCTCCTCCGCGCTGCGCTCTTGCCCCGACAAGCCTCGCCCCGCGGCGGACCGCCCTGCAGAAATACTCCAGGGGCTCGCACGCGCGCCGCGCCGAGAACTGTATCGGAAGATGTATCGTGGGGGCGGTCGTCCAGAACAATTCCGATTCGCGGCCGGCTTCCGCCATTTTAGCCGGTCCGCCCGGTGAGGTCGAAATCCGTGGTTCGGCGATCTTTGGTTCGGCGATCGTTGGCTCGGCGCCACAGCATCGATTCGCGGAATTTCCCGATATGGCTCCCCGTCTACGCCGGCTGGATCGCATTGCGCCGAAGCAGGAACTCTGGTCCATATCCGCAGCCTGTAATCTAGCGGCCCACCTCCAGGGAGTCAATGACGCGCGGAGCGTCAGCCCGCGCCAACTTGTGACACGGCGTGCGCCTTGTCTCCGGCCTTGTCTCCGCGTTCCAGCGGCGCAGGCATCCTTACTCCTTTCCTCAGAGCGGCTTCGCGATCCGCATCCGGCCGGGAGTCGTCAGGAATCGAAGGTAACCCCCCGGGAGCACCGTCGGAGCGGCCGCCCGCAAGGCCCGAGTCCGGCATGGAAGGCGCCGCTCGCGCTGTTTCCCGTGGGTCGGGCTTGCCCGATGCGCCCTCCACTCGATATAAGTGATCCTGTCACCCGGCGCATGGGAGCTTGTTGCAAAACGCGCCGATGCAGCGAGCGAGGCGCCGGATGCTGTATCCTGGCAATTCGCCCTCCGCTATTAGGTAGGGCTCTTGACCGTCTGTAAATCTGATTTTCCACCAGCCCCCAGGGAAATCGACTCGAGCCTGGCCTGCAGCAGCATTTCCAGGCACAGTCGCGTACAAGCGTGATTAACAAGGCATGATCGAAGAAAACCTCGGCCGTTCTTTACGCCGTCTTCGCACCCAGCAGCGAGTCTCCCTGCGCCGCCTGGCCGCCGCCAGCGGCTTTTCGGCCAGTTTTCTCTCCCAGGTCGAGCACGGGCTGGCCTCCCCGTCCATTTCCTCCATGGAGCGCATCGCCTCCGCTCTGGGCGTCACCCTCGCGCAGTTCTTCACCCATGCCGAAGATAAATCCTCCGCGGTAATCCACGCCACGGACCGATCGCGACTCAGCATGGAGTGGTCCAGCGCCGAGGTGGAGGCTCTCGGGGTTCTCGGCTCGGGGAGTCATCTTTACGCCATCCTTGTCAAACTGGACCCGGGAGGCATGAGCGGAAAGCACCCACGGTCCTCCCCCAACGACGAATTTGCCTTCATCTACCGGGGCAGCGCCGTGCTCACCCTCGACGCGGACGACCATCTCCTCAAACAAGGCGATTCCGCAGTGATTCCCTCCGGCGCCGGCCGCCGCTGGCGAAATGAGTCCCGCAGGCCGGTTCAGATTCTCATTGTTTCCGCCCGCCCTGCCCGGTAGCGCAATCTCCCACCCGAAACCCTCCGAAATCGCGGCCCTCGCGGTTTCGCCGTGAGCGTCTGCGTCTCCAGAGGCGCGTAAAGAATGCGGCGCGAAACGCGCACGCCGAGCGGCAGGATCGGACCCAATCGTCAAGCCAGGCATTCCAGAAGCGTATGTTAAGCATAACTGAAATAAATTCAGCATTGATTGACATTTCGCGCATGCCCACTTTACATTGATCGTAGCCGATCCCCTGCCGGCGGGATGCCGGCGGCAAGACTGGCGACTCCCCCTTTTGCGCTGGATAAAACTGCGATCCGACGGGCATATCCCGGGCCGAGGCTTCGGGGGAGGCGGCCCCGCCGGGTTCCGACTGATGTGAATCTCCCGCGCGCCCGAGATACAACCATTTTCCCCGCCCCGTCGCCCGCGGGAGCCACGCGACCTACCCATCCGGAGTAGAAATGAGCAACACGGCAGAGCA
>JAJYZK010000431.1 GCA_021799945.1 Acidobacteriota bacterium | reverse complement strand
CTATCAAACTCTGTCTCAGGCGGAGTATGCGGCATTCTTCGCCAGCTACATCGTCAGCAAGGCTCCATGGGCGGCCAAGGATTTTGGGAAGCCGGGCATCGAAGCTCTGGGAGCCAAAAGCATGCAGTGGAGCCCCACGGTCGCCGGCGCCTGGGCCGAGGCTCGAAGCGATGGCGAACGCATCCTGCTCCAGCTACGATTCGAAGCGCAAACTCCGGAAGAGCGGGCCTTGGTTGCATGGCCGGAGAAGATCTATGTGGAGTATGTTCTTCCCGCGGCGGAGCCGGTCCTGCGCCTGAGCCTTTCCTGGTTTGGAAAGGCCGCGAATCGCCTGCCGGAGGCGCTGTGGCTGAGCTTCCTGCCCGCCGCGCCGCAGCCGCAGGGTTGGACGCTGACCAAGGTGGATCAGCCGGTTTCTCCCTTCGACGTGGTCGCGGGCGGAAACCGCCACATGCACGCAATCTCCGATGGAGTGGGGTATCGAGACGAGGACGGCAGCTTTTCCATCGAATCGCTGGACGCGCCCCTGGTCGCCCTGGGCGAAAGGTCGCCCCTGCATTTCTCCAACAACCAGCCGGATCTTCAAAAGGGCATCCACTTCAGCCTGTTCAACAACGCCTGGGGAACGAATTATCCGCAGTGGTTCGGCGAGGCGATGAACTTCCGCTTCACCCTGCGCGCGTAGTCTCCTGTCCGTGATGCTCGCATCCTAACAATGCGTTGTCATCCTTCGCGAAGCGAAGGATCTGCTTTTCCCTTCCCAGCCCATCCAGGCCACCACGCAAAGACCCGGCGCCCCTTATTCGATCACCCGGAATTGACGCAGGCCCTCCTCGTCGATGGTGAGTCCCAGACCGGGAAGATGGTCGTCGAGATCGATAAATCCACCCTGCGCCTTCGGTTCTCCCCGAAACAGGCGCCAGAACAATTCATTGCCTACTTCCACATCCACGGGAGGAAAGAACTCCGCCATCGGGGAGTTCAGGCTGGCCATCACCACGTGGTAGTTATGCATCTGGCCGGCATGGGGAATGACGGGAACGGAAAAGGCCTCGGCCAGCGCGGCGATCTTGCGCGCCTGGCTGAGGCCGCCCACGCGGTTGGTGTCGAACTGGATATAGTCGACGGCTTTGGCCTCCAGCAACTGCCGGAAACCGTAAAGCGTGAACTCATGCTCGCCGCCGGCGATCGGCACTCTGCCGTAGGCCTTCAACTCCGCATAGCCGCCGATATCGTCGGGAATTACCGGCTCTTCGAGCCAGCGCAGTCGGAAGGGCTCGAGCCGCGGAAGCATGCGCTTCGCATAGTCCAAGGTCCAGCCCATGTAGGCATCGGCCATCACGTCCACGTCCTCGCCCGCCGCTTCACGGACGGTGCGCACCAGCTCCACGTTGCGCCGCATCCCTTCGGCCCCATCCGCCGGTCCCCATCCGAAGCGCAGCTTCATCGCCCGATAGCCCTCCGCGCGATAGCGCTTGGCCTCGGCCGCCAGCTCCTCCAGCCCCGTGCTGTAGAGGCGGCTCGCATAGACCGGAATGCGCTGCTTGGTTCTTCCTCCCAGCAGGCGGTACACCGGCTGCCGGGCGGATTTACCGAGCAGATCCCAAAGCGCGATATCCACCGCGCTGATGGCCGTCATGCCGATTCCCTTGCGGCCGAAGGCCATCGTATGGCGATACATCTGCTGCCACAGCCATTCCACGTCCCAGGGATCGGCCCCGATCAGGAGCGGCTTCAGGGATTGATCGATCGTCTGCTTGGCCAGCAGCGGCGCCAGCGCGGCGTTGCCGATGCCGACCAATCCATCGTCTGTCTCCACTTCCACCAGCAGCCAGCCATGGAAGGCGAAGGTCTTCATGGACGAAGACGGCAAGCCGAGCAAATCCATCGGGTTGGTGCAGAAGTGCGGCGGCAGGGGCGCCGTTTCACCGGTCCACTGCGCCACCCGGGTGCGTATGGTCTTGATCTTCACGATGCAATTCTCCTCTCTCACTGCCGCCGATCGCCGCCGCAGCCCGGCCTTACTCTCAGCCGTGCCCTCTATTTTTCCGCCGGGGGCGCTCCCGTCCAGGTAATGCGCAAAAGCGCCAGGCTCTCCCGCGGCAGGGTAATTCGGGTCTGGAGTTCTCCCCGATCGGGCGTCCTCCATTGCGGAGAGCCGAACAGGGCAAGCTGTCCGGCGGCCTGCAGCTCGGCGTACTGCTCCGGCGTCGGCTTTTGCGGCGACCCCATCCGCAGCCACGCCGCATAGGCGTTGCTGTGCTCGCCGTCGATCCGGTATTGCTCCACCAGAACGCGCTGCGCCGCCTCCGGAAATCCCCGGATCGCGAGGCGCAGGTTCGCCGCCGCTCCGGCGACATCCTCGTCCTGATAATTCCACAGCATCACCGCCGCGGCGCCCGGAGAGGCGGTGGCCAGCGCATCCACATCCGGCTGCCGGCCCACGCCGGAGGCCAGGATCTGATTCGCGTCGGCCGCGCCGCCGCTCTCGGCCTCCACCCGCTCGCCCCCCAGCATCCCGGCCATGCGAAAGAAATTCAGCTCCGGTTTATCCACGCCGTTGGTGGCCAGAGCGCGAAATCCGGCAAAGTAGGGCTGCCCCTCAAACTCGAAGGCCCAGGTCAGCATGCCCATCAGATTCACCTGCTCCCGGCCGGCCAGCTCCAGCAGGGACTTCATCGCCGCCGCCGTGTACGCCGGATACATCGATCCGTTGCGGTATCCGTTTTGCGGATATTGCGTGGAGACGCAGGCGGCGCAGCCCTCCGGATCGGCTTCGCTCAAAAGAATGGGAAGCCGTTGAAATTCGGGAAAGCCGCGCACAGA
>JAJYZK010000430.1 GCA_021799945.1 Acidobacteriota bacterium | reverse complement strand
AAGTCGGGCTTTTCCCCCGCGTCGAGCCGGGATTGCATCTCCCGGCGGGCGGCAAGCAGAGCCTTGCGGCGCCCGTTGAAGGCGCGCTGCAGATCCGCAACGAATGCGATAGCCTGCGGAGTAAGGATCGCGGCGAAGGCTTCATGGACCGGAGCCAGGATGTCCACTCCGGCTATCTGGCTGGATGCTGGCATAAAACGCTCCTCATCGGTTACGTCTGCGAATCTTGCAGCCGGCGCGCTCGGGCTGGATCCGCGGCAATCTGGAATTTCAGTTTCATTCTAGGCTTCTTCATCCGCTTCGTTTTTCCCGCAGCAGAGCCTGGACGGAAACGCCGCGCATCGAGGCATCCAGCAGCTCGACCATATGGAAGGCCGGCATCCCCCGCATGCCGCGCCGGCGCAGGCCGTGCATCAGTTGCAATAGGCAGCCGGGGTTAGCGGAAATCACGGCCTGCGCGCCGGTGGCCAGCAGGTTCTCCACTTTGCGGTCGCCCAGCTCGTCCCCGGTCTCCGGATGCAGCAGGTTGTAGACGCCGGCGGAGCCGCAGCAGAGGGCGCCCTCCGGAATCTCCGCGATTTCGAGCTCCGGAATACCCGCCAGCAGGCGGCGCGGCTCCTCCTGGATGCCCTGCGCATGCCGCAGGTGGCAGGCGTCGTGATAGGCGGCGCGCAGCTTGAGCGGATGACGCGCGGTCCGCGGCTCCATCTCGCACAACACCTCGGAGATGTCTTTGCAGCGGGCCGAGAAGGCCTCCGCCCGCGCCGCCCAGGCCGGATCGTCGCGCAGCAGGTGACCGTATTCCTTCATGGTGGAGCCGCAGCCGGCGGAGTTGATCGCCACCGTATCGACCTGGGCCGCCTCAAAGGCGGCGATCATCTTCCGGGCCAGCTCCGCGGCCTCGTCTTCCAAGCCGGAATGCAGCATCAAGGCGCCGCAGCATGGCTGTCCCCGCGGGACGACGACCTCGCAGCCCTCCGCCGCCAGCACCCGGACGGTGGCCGCATTGACCTGCGAGAAAAACACCTGCTGCACGCATCCGCTCAACAATCCAATCCGGCGGCGGGCGGGCGGGCAAGCCGGCGCCATCGCGGGCAGCCGGCGGAAGGGATGGGCCGGCGCCGGGGGCAGAAGAGACTCCATCGCCGCCAGGCGCCGCGGCAGCGCCCGGAGAATGCCGCTGCTCCGGACTAGCGCCTGCAACCCGCTTCGCTGGTAGAGGAACAGAGGCAGCGCCAGCAGCCGCAGACGCGCGGGGTGGGGAAAGGTGGCGAAGAGCAGCCGGCGGAAGAGCCGGTCGCCCAGGCTGCGGGGCAGGTTCCGCTCGATCTGCGCGCGAGCCGGTTCAATCAGGCGGTCATATTGCACGCCGGAGGGACAGGCCGTCATGCAGGCCATGCAGCCGAGGCAATTGTCCATGTGCAGCTGAAAGCCTGCATCCAGCGGCGCTTCGCCATCAGCCGCTTTCTTGATCATGTAAATGCGCCCGCGCGGGGAGTCCATCTCTTCGCCCCAAAGCACATAGGTGGGACAGGCGGGCAGACAAAATCCGCAGTGCACGCATCGGTCGATGTGCCGGCCCTCCGGCGGATGCTGCCGGTCGAAGTTCGAGCCGCGGCCGTTTTGCTGCGCGGGGGCCGGCGGAGGCGTCATATCCCTCCCACAAAACGTCCTGGATTGAGTACGCGGTTCGGATCGAATCGGCGCTTGACTTCACGCATCAGGGGCAGAGCCGGCGCGTCGCATCCCCAGACGTCCAGAGCCGCCCGCACCTCGTCGGAGGGCTGCAGGAGGACGACCCCGCCGCTCCATACGGCGCGGAGTCCACGGAGCGCGGCAATCACCGCGGAGGGATCGCCGCGCAGCGCCAGGGTGGTCAGACCCGTAGCCTGCGCCACGGCGGCGATCTCCACGCCATCCGCCTGTTCCCGCCGCCGCAGCTCCGCAAGCAGCGAGCAAAGCTGGCCCGGCAGCACGGAGACCCTGGCGACGCAGGCCGCCTTCCGGTTGAACAGCTCCTGACGCGCTTTCCAGACCCCCGGCTCCGACTCGCGCACCTCCAACGGCGCAAAGCCGTGGAAGAGTTCCCGGAGGCGCTGCGCATATTCCGTCAGGCACTCCGGCGGACCGTCTATGCGCAAATCGAGGGCGCACTCCCGGGCATCGGCGCGGATCTGCAACGACGTCAGGCTCAATTGCGACGCCAGCAGGGCGCGCAGCGGACCCTCGAGGGCCGACGCTTCATTCGCCGCCGCCGTCCAGCCCAGCGAATGTTCCTCGACGGGGTGCAGGCGGAAGTTGACTTCCGCAATCACGCCGAGCGTGCCGAAGCTCCCGGCAATCAGCTTTTGCAGGTCGTACCCGGCGACGTTTTTCACTACCTTGCCGCCGGTCCTGGCGATGACGCCATCGGCGAGCACGAGGGTCATGCCCAGAATCAGATCGCGCAGGCCGCCGTATTTCAGCCGCCAGGCGCCGCTGTCATTGGCCGCGACAATGCCGCCCACGGTAGCCTGCTCGGGCCATGCGGGATCGAGCGCGACCATCTGCCCGTGCTTCGCCAGCTCCGCCTGCATGTCTGCCCAGGAGCAGCCGGCCTCCACTGTGCAAGTCATATCCTGCCAGGCATGCTCGCGGCAGCGCCGCAGACGCAGCAGGCTCAGCCGAATCGGGGCCGCAACCGGATGGCCCCAGCCCTGCTTGGTTCCCGCGCCGGCGGGCGTAACGGCCAGGCTGTTGGCGTTCGCGAACTGGAGGACCTCCGACACCTGCCGGAGATCGGCCGGCGACACTTCCACCGCTTCTCCGCAGAGGCGCGTATGTTCCGGCCCC
>JAJYZK010000429.1 GCA_021799945.1 Acidobacteriota bacterium | reverse complement strand
GAACGGCACAAGAGCCAGCTTTTCTACTACCTGAAGCTTCAAGGCAAGCCGGTCGACACGATTGACCTGTGGGGGTAGGGCTTAAGGAAAGGGTTGAAGGATCAATATCGAGCCGAGACTCCTGCGGATGGAAATCGCAGTCCGGTGCGCATTTCCAGCGCAAAGGGCGTTTCCTTATCCGTCCGCAACTCCCAGCCCAGACCGTGAAGAATACCCGCTTCGATGCCTGTAATCGTTACGCCTTCGTCGGAGAGAATTTCGGACTCCCAGGCCTGTCCGCCGCGTCCCCAGGCCAGGATCGAGCGATTGCCGACAAACAGCAGCACGCCCTCCGCGACTGCGGGGCGTACTTCCAGCACCGGGCGGTAGGCGATCATGGTGAAGCGCTCCGGCGCCGTGGTGTCGATGATGTAGGCGTAGCCGCCTGAGACCACGCAGGTTTCTTCCGGCCTGGGCGCGGACCAGATGCCGGTGGGCACAACTGGATCGCGAAAACCGAGGGCGCAGGTAGCGAGAAAGCGATCCCATGTCTCAGAAGCGAGACCTGGGGCACCCGGCGTCGGCGCAGTTTCCGAGGTCCCTCCACAACGTCGCACGGTATCTGGAGCACCCGGGCGGATCATCACCTCCAGTGCGCCGCGCTCGACCTCCTCGGCTTGCCGCGGATAGACAAAGTGACGGGCAGGCAGAATTGCGGGCCGCGCCGCAAGCACCTCGGCCTGCCAGCGATGAGGAAAGCTGTAATCGATCGTTGGCGCGGTCATGGCTCGGCCTCGTAGCGCAGAATCCATCGCAGTTGTTCGTCGGTATTCGGAACGGGGCAGCCGCGGGCTGCTTCAATCGCGTTGAGCGCGGCTTGCGGCTTCCAGCCCAAATGGATGAGCGCGCATGCCGCGGTTATGGTGGACCGGCCGATGCTGCCGCGGCAGTGTACGCCGATCTTTTCGCCGGCGCGCAGCCGCCCTGCCAGACCCGTCACAAAGTTGCGAAAGGCATCCGTATCGGCTGGAACGCTGACGTCGTGAATGGGAAACGAAAGGAACCGCAGGCCAGCCTGCGTGGCAAAATGCGCTTCTTCGGCCAAGCCAAGCCAGCGGGCCTCGTCCTCTTCGAGCAGCGAGACGACGGTTTCGACGCCTCCCTGCCGAAGCCGGAGCATGTCGCGCTGGAGTTGCTCCTGCCAGGCCGGGCACAACACAATAGCCAGCGGGGGAGGCGGATTCCCTCCAATCCAGAAAATACCGGTCATCAGCTCAGACTCCTGCAATACCCGGCGCTCTCGGGCACGCTGCGAACACCCAGCCTCCGTTCCGCGGAGCCATTGATGAGCGCCGGAAGGTACTGGTCACAGTTCCGATGATAGATCGCGGTCGGACACCGCAGTGGCGACCTTCTGGCGGTGAAGGATCCTCGTCGTACACGCCCAACTGCAAAATCACCCGAAGTGCTCCCAACCTTGAGCTTCAAGAGCCTCCACGCCCTGCGCGGTGACGAGGGAGATCCGCGGCTTGCCGGCGCGGGGCCGGACGATCCTGCCGATGCGGGTGATGGAAACGCCGGCGATGGCATGGGGGATGCGGGCCGACGGCGCAGCAGTAAACAGAAGCTCGTAATCTTCACCGCCGTGGAGGGCGTGGGCCAGCGTCGCGGCGGGGTGAATCGGCAGTGCCGCGGCATCGACCACCGCTGCGACGGAGGACTCCTCGCATAAATGACTCAGGTCGGTGGAGAGGCCATCGCTCAGATCCAGCGCGGCGGTAGCCATCCCTTTTTGCCGCAACCACGTTGCTTGGCGAATCCGGGGCTGCGGATAGAGATGCGCGGAAAGCAAAGGCTCGGCTTTCTTTGGGATACGCGGAAGTTGCCGGCCGGAGCCGGCAGCCGCTAGCTCTCCGAGGCGGGCCAGTCCCGCGGCTGCGCCACCAATGCTGCCGGTGACGTAAAGCAGGTCGCCCGGCCGCGCGCCGGAGCGGAGCAACGCTTCGCCGCGCGGCACCGCGCCAACCAGGACAATATCGGCAACGGCCACCGAAGACTCAGCCAAATCGCCACCCGCAAGCGGCGTCCCGTAGCTCTCGGCCAATGCCAGCAGGCCGTCGAAAAAGCGATGAATCCACGGGCTCCGCCCATTCGCTCTCTGGACCAGCTCTTTCGGCAATCCTACGGAAACAAACGCGGCTACGGGTCTGGCTCCCATTGCCGCCAGATCGCTCAAGCCACGCGCCAGGGTACGATGGCCGACGACCTCAGGCGGATGCCAGTCGAGGCGGAAGTGGCGGCCGGCGATGGACAGGTCCGTGGTGACGGCCAGCTCCTCGTTCGCCCGCAGGCGGAGCAGGGCGCAGTCATCGCCAATGCCCAAGCGCAGCCCCTCGCTGGAGGTTCGGCTGGCCCGGGCGCGAATCTCACCGAGCAAGGCAATCTCGCCGCGCCGGCCGCTGCTTCTGCTCGTAGAGTTATTCCCTCTGGTTCGCATTCCTTGAGGATAGGGTAAACCGGTGCCGGGACGCCCGATGAGGCTGCCGGGGTGGAAGCAGGAAAATATGGGCCTCCGTCCCATTTGAGCTTCCACGGTGAACCGCGGCGCAGATCGCACCTTTATTTTTCATGCATCTATAGCGAAAGAATGGTCCGCACAAGCCATTATTTATCAGCCACTTGATCGGTGATTGGGCGACATTCTAAATTTGGCTCCGCATCGAATCGTGCGCCGGATTTCCGTTGACCCCTCCGGGATGGTTTGTTAACCTTGACGAAATGTTCAATGATCGACGCTCCTGAACGTTCCTGCGTTTTATCCATGGGCCCGGAAGGTTCTTTTTGCCTTGATCCC
>JAJYZK010000428.1 GCA_021799945.1 Acidobacteriota bacterium | reverse complement strand
AGGACAGAGGCGCTAGAGCCTGTTATTCACTTTCCCGCGGGCGGCGCCGGGAGCCAGTTTTTCTCAGTTCGAGGAGCGACGAAGAAATGGGGAAAACTGGCCCCAGCCCTCCGGGTTGGGGCGAAAATCCGGAGGCTGCGCCTCAGAGCAGCTCATAGCCGGCGAAGAAGTATCCGATCTCGAAGGCGGCGCTGTCCTCCCCGTCGGAGCCGTGAATGGCGTTGGCTTCGATCGACCTCGCAAATTTCCTCCGGATCGTGCCCTCCTCCGCGTTGGCGGGATTGGTGGCTCCCATCAGCTTGCGCAGGTCGGCGATCGCGTTCGGCTTTTCCAGAACCATGGCGACGATGGGACCGGAGGACATGAACGTGGTGAGCGAGTCGAAGAACGGCCGCTGCGCGTGCACGGCGTAAAAGCCCGCAGCCTGCGCCTTGGACAGCGACATTTTGCGAATCGCGACGATCTGAAAGGCCGCCTTCTCGATCTCCGACAAAATGCCGGCGACGTGGCCGGCCTGCACCGCGTCGGGCTTGATGATGCTGAACGTGCGCTCCATGCGAGATCCTCTTCCTGGTCTTCCTGATGCGGCTTACCCCGCCGCGCATTCCCCGGCCCGGCGCCGCGGCTTGAGAATCAGCGCCCGATGGCCCGGGCCAGAGTCTCTCCAATCTCCGCGGGTGACTGGACCACCTCGATTCCCGCTGCCCGAAGGGCCTTCATTTTGTCCGCGGCCGTACCCTGGCCCCCCGAAATGATCGCTCCGGCGTGACCCATGCGGCGGCCGGGAGGCGCGGTCTGGCCGGCGATAAAGCCCACCACCGGCTTTTTGACGTGCTGCTTGACATAGTCCGCCGCGGACTCCTCGGCGGAGCCTCCGATCTCCCCGATCAGGATGATCGACTCCGTCTCAGGATCCTCGTTGAGGAGCTTGAGGGCGTCTACGTGACTCGTGCCGATGATGGGGTCGCCCCCGATTCCGATTGCGGTGGACTGGCCAATGCCGCGCTGGGTAAGCTGGTTGACCGCCTCGTAGGTGAGGGTTCCGGATCGCGATACGATGCCCACGCCGCCTCGCTTGTGAATGCGGCCGGGCATGATGCCGATTTTGGCTTTACCCGGCGAAATGACGCCCGGACAGTTGGGGCCGATCAGCCGCGACTTGGATTCCTTGAGCACCGTCCATACCTTGACCATGTCGTTGGTCGGAATCCCTTCGGTGATGCAGACGATGAGGGGAAGCCCGGCATCCTCCGCCTCCAGAATCGCGTCGGCGGCAAAGGGTGGGGGCACAAAAATCATCGTCGCGTTGGCTCCGGTCTTCTCCGCCGCCTCCGCCACCGTATCGAAGACCGGCCAGCCCTCGTGGGTGATCCCGCCTTTGCCCGGAGTCACGCCGCCCACTACGTTTGTGCCGTATTCCGCGCACCCCTTGGCGTGGAATGTGCCCTCCCTGCCGGTGATTCCCTGAACGATGAGTCGAGTATTCGCATCAACCAATACAGACATGTAGCGTGGCTCCGAGGCATACGAGGCATTGCAGGGCCGGACCAATCGGTCCGGGCCCGATCACTTCCCGTGTATACAGCGCTGTCCAGGTCATTGCGGTGAGAGTTTCGGAGGCTAGGCCGCCCCCTTCGCCGCCGCGACCACCTGTGCGGCCGCGTCCCGCATGGTTTCTCCCACGATGAAGTTGAGGCCGGATTGTTTGAGAATCTCGCGCCCCTGTTCCACGTTGGTGCCTTCCAGGCGGAGCACTACGGGAACCTTCACCTTGGTCTTTCTGGCCGCCTCCACCACTCCTTGAGCAAGGGTATCCACGCGCAGAATGCCCCCGAAGATATTGATGAAAACGGCTTGCACATTCCGGTCGGAGAGAAGGATCTCGAAGGCGTGTTCAATCTGCTGCTGATTGGCGCCGCCGCCGACATCCAGAAAATTGGCGGGCGAGCCGCCGGCGTACTGGATGATATCCATGGTGGCCATCGCCAGCCCGGCGCCGTTGACCATGCAGGCGATATTTCCATCCAGCTTGATGTAATTCAGCGCGTACTTCGAGGCCTCCACTTCGAGCGGATCCTCCTCGGCGGTATCGCGCAGCTCCTTGATCTCCTTGTGGCGGAAGATCGCGTTGTCGTCGAAATTGATTTTGCAATCCAGGGCCAGCAGGCGCCCATCGGCGGTGGTGATGAACGGGTTGATCTCCAGCAGCGAGGCGTCCGTCTCGACGAATACGCGGTAGAGACCCGTCATAAACCGGACTGCTTCGCCGATTTGCGCAGGCTTCAGCCCCAGGGCGAAGGCAAGCTTCCGGGCCTGGTAGGGCTGAAAGCCGGCGGCGGGATTGATGTAGGTCTTGAAGATGGCGGCGGGGTCTTTCTGAGCAACCTCCTCAATCTCCATGCCGCCGGCCTGGGAGGCCATAAATACGAGCTCCGCCGCGGCGCGATCGAGCACAATGCCCAGGTACATTTCGCGTTCGATCGGGGCCGTTTCCTCGATCAGCAGCCGCTGCACCTTCTGGCCTTGCGGACCGGTCTGGTGGGTGACCAGTTGCATGCCCAGGATTCGGGTCGCGTATTCCTCCGCCTCCGCCAGGCTCCGGGCGACCTTTACGCCGCCGCCCTTCCCTCTGCCGCCGGCATGAATCTGGGCCTTGACGACCACTCCGCGAGCGCCGCCGGCGAACAACCTCTTGGCGACATCCATCGCCTGTTCCAAGGTATTGGCTACCTCGCCTCGCGGGATGGCCACGCCGTACCTGGCCAGAATATCCTTCGCTTGATACTCGTGAATTTTCATGATTTGTCGCCGCCAACTCTTTTCCCCGCTGGGCCGGTCCGCCTC
>JAJYZK010000036.1 GCA_021799945.1 Acidobacteriota bacterium | reverse complement strand
GAAGCTACACGTCCGCGGCCTCCAGCCGCGCGTAGACCTGCGGCCGCGAGGTCTGGTGCTCGGCCGTGTAGCGCTCCGTCTCGAGCAGCGCGTTGTAGCGCGCGGCCTTCGCTCGCAGCTGCGCCGCGAGATCCCTCACGACCGTCACCTGCGCGTTGTAGCGCGCCACCTCCGCCGCCGCAGCCGGCTCCGCCACGAACTCCGCCGGCGCAGCCGAGCCGCGCTACGATCCGGCGGAATTGGAGCCCAGAAGGCAGCAAGGCTGGGCAGCCCAAGCCGATCTCTATCGGGCGGACCCTCCCGGAAGCGGCCGGCCGAAATATTACGTGCTCGAGATGCTGCCCTATCCCTCCGGGCAACTGCACATGGGCCATGTGCGAAATTACTCCATCGGAGACGCCCTGGCCCGCTACATGCGGATGAACGGCTATAACGTCCTGCACCCCATGGGCTGGGACGCCTTCGGGCTGCCCGCCGAGAACGCGGCCCTGAAAAACAACACTCCGCCGCGGGAGTGGACCTTGAACAACATCGCGCAGATGCGGCGCCAGATGGACCGGCTGGGCCTCAGCTACGACTGGCGGACCGAGGTCACCACCTGCCTGCCGGAATACTACCGCTGGAACCAGTGGTTTTTTCTGCGCATGCTCGAGCGCGGTCTGGCCTACCGCAAGCGCAGCAAAGTGAACTGGTGCCCCGAATGCGCCACCGTGCTGGCCAACGAGCAGGTGATCGACGGCTGCTGCTGGCGGCACGAAGAGACGGTGGTGGAGCAGCGCGACCTGGAGCAGTGGTTTCTCCGCATTACGCAATACGCGCAGGAGCTGCTCGATGGGCTGGATGCTCTGCCGGGCTGGCCGGACAGGGTTCGCACGATGCAAAAGAACTGGATCGGGCGGAGCCGCGGAGCCACGATCCGTTTTTTTCTAGCGGACGCCGTGGGGGACGATGCCGAGGAGTCCGCGGCGCGGCGCGGCAAAACTCCTCTGCCCGCGGCGGAGGGGTTCGATCCGGAGGGACTGGACCGCGACGCGCCCGGCATCGAGGTCTTCACCACCCGAGTGGACACCATCTACGGCGCCACCAGCCTGCAGCTCGCGCCGCAGCATCCCGCAGTGGAATCCTTTGCCCAGGCGGACGAATCTCTGCGCCGCGAGGTGGAGGACCTGCTGGAGGAGCAGAGGAGGGCCCGGGAGGCCGACGATCTGGCGACCCTGGAGAAGCGTGGAGCGTTTACGGGGCGTTTCGCCATCAATCCCTTCAACGGGGAACGCCTGCCCATCTGGGTTGCGAATTACGTCCTACTGGAGTACGGAACGGGCGCGGTCATGTCGGTGCCGGCGCACGATGAGCGGGATTACGAATTTGCGAAGAAGCATGGGCTGGAGATCCGCGTCGTCGTGCTGCCCCGCCGCACGGCGGAGCCGGCGGCGGCCGGCGAGCAGGATTCGCCCGCCCTGCCCTATGTCGAGGAAGACAGCCTGGTGATCAACTCCGGCCGCTTCAGCTCCCTGGGCTGCGAGGAGGCGCAGGAGAAGATGGCCGCATTCGCCGCGGTCTGCGGCTTTGGCGGCCCTGACGTCGCCTACCGCTTGAAGGACTGGGGCATAAGCCGGCAGCGTTACTGGGGCACGCCGATCCCGGTTCTCTACTGCGAACGGGATGGAATTGTCCCCGTCCCCGACGATCAGCTTCCCGTGCTGCTGCCCGACGATGTGAAGATTACCCAGCAGGGCGGTTCGCCGCTCGGCGGAGTCGTGGAGTTCGTGAAGGCCGTATGCCCCCGGTGCGGCGGTCCCGCCCGGCGCGAAACGGACACCATGGACACCTTCGTCGACTCCTCCTGGTACTTCTACCGCTATGCCGACCCCGGGAATGCCGAGGCCCCCTTCGCCAGGGAAAAGATCGATTACTGGTTTCCCATCGATCAGTACATCGGCGGAGTAGAGCACGCCATTCTGCATCTGATCTATTCGCGCTTCTGGACCCGGGTGATGCGGGATCTCGGCCTCGTCGCCAACAGCGAGCCGGCGGTGCGGCTCTTCACCCAGGGGATGGTCATCCGGAACGGCGCGAAGATGTCGAAATCCAAGGGCAACATCGTCTCGCCCGACGAGATGATTGCGCGCTATGGGGCCGACTCCACCCGCATGTACTCCCTGTTCGCCGCTCCTCCCGACCGCGACCTGGACTGGCAGGAGGACGGGGTGGCCGGGGTAAGCCGGTTCCTTGGCCGGGTCTATCGCCTGGGCATGCGTTATGGCCAGCAGGTGCGCTCTGGCGCCGGAGCGCGGGAGTATGGAGAGTCGCCCGTCGCAACCGGACTGCTGCGCGAGCTGCATAAGACCATCCGGAAGATCAGCCAGGAGTTTTCCGGCCGCTGGCACTTCAACACCTGCATCGCGGCGATCATGACGCTGGTGAACGCCATCACCGCCGCGGAGCCGGATCTGGCGCAATTGCCGGCCGCGGAATCTACCGCCGTCTGGTGCGAGCTGCTGCCGAATCTGGTTCTGCTGCTGGCCCCCTTTGCGCCCTATCTGGCGGAAGAGCTCGGGGAGGTTTGCGGCGCCGCCGGGCCGGTGCACAGCCAGCGCTGGCCGCAGTTCGACGCGGAGCTGGCGCGGGATGAGGAGGTAGAGGTTCCGGTGCAGGTGAATGGAAAATTGCGGGGCGTGGCGCGGGTGGCGCCGGGGGCGGCCAATGAGGTTCTGCAGCAGGCGGCGATGTCGCTGGAGCGGGTGCAGACGGCCGTCGCCGGCAAGAATATCGTGAAGGTCGTGATCGTGCCCGGAAAGTTGATCAATCTGGTCGTGGCCGCCGGCTGAGCCATAGCATGACGCGCCGCACATCGCCGTTCCGCCATTTCCCCGGGATCTCGCCGGCGGGCCTCTCCCCGACCGCGACGGCGGACTACTCGGCCGCCAGGCGGCGCCCGGCATGACCCTGCGCGGAGCCCAGCCTCCGGTGCGAGGCACACAGTCTCTGGTGCACATGCTGGCCGCCTGCTGGCGCCGGCCGGAGCTGCTCGCGCTGGAGCTGCTCTGGCGCTGGGGCTTCGGCATTCCCGCTCTGGCCCTGCTCGGCTGGGAGGGCGCCCGCATTCTCTCCGGGCTGCTGGGCTCCCCGCTATGGACGGCGATGACCGGCCTCTCGCTGCTCGACCCCCTCGGCGGAGCGCAAACGGTCGCCGCTTTTTCCGCCGCCCTGCTGCCTCCCGTAATGCAAACCCTGCGCTGGCTCGGCCCGCTGCTGGCCGCCGGATGGGCGGTCGCCTCCGGACTCGGCCGCTCGCTGGTGCTGCGCCGGCTCGATCCCGCGATGCATCGCGCCCCGCTCACCCTGGTCTGGCTCCAGTGGCTGCGCATCGCCGCCCTGAGCGGGACCTGCTTCGGCTGGTACCGCGCTGTCGTCTGGGCGGCGCATTCCACATTGGAAGGCAGCGAGCCGAACCTGGTAGCTTACTCAAGCTGGGTCATCTGCCTTTCTCTCGGCGTCTTTACCGTATGGGCTCTGGCAAGCTGGGTCTTCTCGATCGCGCCCTTGCTGGCGGTATTGGAGGGCCATGGCGCCTGGCGCAGCCTGCGGCGGAGCCTGCAGCTCGGCCCGCTCACCGGCAAACTGGTTGAGATCAACCTGGCCCTGGGCATTGTCAAGCTCGCCCTAATCGTCCTGGCGATGGTCTTTTCGGCCACTCCCCTACCCTTCCTTGCGCAGCCGGGCGGAGACCTCCCCGGGGCCTCCGCGCAGCTCTCTCTTCACCTCTGGTGGGCCGCGGTCGCCCTCCTCTACTTTGCCGCCTCCGATTTCTTTCAGGTCGCCCGCCTGGCGCTGTTTGTCGAGTTCTGGCGCCGCTATCGTCTTTGAGGGCGCAGCCGCCATGGCGCCTGCGGCGCGGCCGCGGCGGCCGCGCCCGGCGCCAGCCTTGCCCGGCTGGGGAAAGCCTGAAAAACTGAGACGTGGAAAATTCCTCGATCGTAATTCTGGACTTCGGCGGTCAATATACCCAATTGATCGCGCGCCGCATTCGCGAACAGCGGGTCTTCTCCGTCGTGCTTCCCTGCACCGCGACGCCGGCGGAGATTCGCGCGCACAGGCCGGCCGGCCTGATCCTTTCCGGCGGTCCTTCCTCGGTGTATGAACCGGAGGCTCCGGCCGCCGACCCGGCGCTTCTGGCCATGGACTTGCCGATCCTGGGCATCTGCTATGGGTTGCAATTCATTGTTCACCACCTGGGCGGCAAGGTCCGCCCCGCCCCCCGGCGAGAGTATGGCCGCGCCGAAGTCGCGGTGACGGCGGAGGGCGCCGGCGGTCCGCTTTTCGCGGGAATGCCCTCCACCTTCACGGCCTGGATGTCGCATGGGGACGAGGCCCTGGAGCTGCCGCCCGGCTTCCAGCGCATCGCCGGCACGCCGCAGGCTGTGGCCGCCATTTCCGATCCCAGCCGCGCCATCTGGGCCGTGCAATTCCATCCCGAGGTGCGGCACACCGATCTCGGGAGCCAGTTGCTGGGCAACTTTCTCTTCTCCATCTGCCGGGCCAGGCCCGACTGGACGCCGGAGCACTTTATTCAGACGACGGTCTCCAGAATCGCAGCGCAGGTGGGCGACGGCCGCGCCATCTGCGCGCTCAGCGGCGGCGTCGATTCGTCGGTGGCCGCGGTGCTGGTGGCGCGGGCCATCGGCGACCGGCTGACCTGCGTCTTTGTGAATAACGGGGTCTTGCGCAAAAACGAGTTTCTTCAGGTGCAGCGGAACCTGCGCGACAGGCTGGGCCTGCGCCTGGCGGGCGTGGACGCCGGCAGGCGATTTCTCACCCGGCTGGGCGGCGTGGTCGATCCGGAGGCCAAGCGCAAAATCATCGGCAACGAGTTCATCGCGGTCTTCGAGGAGGAGGCTCGGCGCATTGCGGCCGAGTCGCCGGGCGGCGGGGTGGACTGGCTGGTGCAGGGCACGCTCTATCCGGATGTCATCGAGTCCACCTCGGTCAAGGGCCCCTCGCAGACCATCAAAAGCCATCACAATGTCGGCGGCCTGCCGGAAAAGATGAATTTGAAGCTGATCGAGCCGCTGCGCGACCTGTTTAAAGACGAGGTGCGGCGGATCGGCAGGGATCTGGGCATGCCGGAAGAGATTCTGGAGCGCCAGCCCTTTCCCGGCCCGGGACTTGCCGTGCGCATTCTGGGTGAGGTGACGCAGGAGCGGGTGACCCTGCTGCAAGAGGCCGACGAGATCGTGGTGCAGGAAGTGAAGGCCGCCGGCCTTTACCGGAAGATTTGGCAGTCCTTCGCCGTGCTGCTTCCGGTGAAGAGCGTGGGCGTGATGGGCGACCAGCGAACCTACGCTTATACCTGCGCCATTCGGGCCGTGCATTCCGACGATGGGATGACCGCGGACTGGGCGGACCTGCCCGGTCCCCTGCTCCGGAAGATCTCCAGCCGCATCGTGAACGAGATTCACGGAATCAATCGAGTCGTCTACGACATCACGTCGAAGCCGCCCGGAACGATCGAATGGGAGTGAGGCGCCGGCGCGTCAGTCCACCGGCGGCGGCTCCTTATGCAGCTTGGGCTTGCCCCAGTTGAAGTAGTGGCCCAAAACCAGCTTGACGATCAGATGATCGGTCGACGCGGTCGCGCCCCATCCCGCTCCAAAATTTATCTCCCACTTGGGAGAGACGAAGAGATTGATCACCGGAAAAAACTGCTGCTGCTGGTTGTGCAGATTGACAAAGTGTCCGAACTCTCCCCAGTAGCCGTAATACTCGATGCCGAAATTGTAGAGCGGCGAGGGTTGATAGGTGAGCGTCGCCGCCGGGCCGAAGGTCATGCCGCGCGGGGAAACGTCCCGATAATAGTACTGCTTCAGTTCCGGGCTCGAACCGGGGGGCAGGCCTGTGGGATGGATCCCCCAATCCATCGTCGTGTTGATCGACCAGTACCATTTCCCCAGCGTCTGATCGACGATGGGCATGATCTGCCAGGACCAGGTGGGATTGGCGTAGGCGGCCCGGGCATACCCGATTTCGTTGGACAGGCTCACCCCCACCGGCCAATGCCAGCTTGGCGGAATCCGCACGCGGGGACGGATATGATCGCCCACCCACTGCACTCCGGTGCCGTTTTCCTCCTCGGTAAAGATATAAAAGCCCACCTCCGACCAGTTCGTAAGTCCCTGCGTCAGCTCGACCGTTTCATGTTCCTGCCCCTGAGTCGGCAGCATCCCGAACTGCGTGGTGGTGGTGCCCTCCACGGTGTAATTGCTGTGCAGCTCGGTCAGCAGGGTTTTGGGCGCGATCGTCTCGGAAGGATAGACCTGAATTTCATAGTTATCCTGCGCGCTCGCGCGGCGAGGGGCGCAGAACGATAGACAAGCGAACGCCATGAAGGCGAGGCAAGCGCGATCCCGAGTAGCCGACAAATCCATCTCCCTTCAATCGCGAACTATACGTAGCGGAAAAGCATCATGAAGCCGGAATCCATATGATCCTGCTGGTGGCAGTGGAAGAGCGTATCGCCCGGGTTGTTCGCGGTGAAGGACACTTCGGTCCGCGCCCGCGTCGCCAGCAGGACCACGTCCTTCCCCACGCCGGAGGTTTGTTTGCCGTTCAGGCTTTTCAGTTCAAAGGTGTGACGATGCAGATGCACAGGATGCACGTCGTCGCTGTGATTGTCGAAGACCAGACTGTAGCGCCGTCCCTGAATTAAGGAAACCGTAGTGGTGTCCGGCCAGGATTTGCCATTGATCGTCCAGTGGTCGAAGTCGCCGTAGCCTTCGAATTTGGGCTGGAAGGCGAGCGGGACCACAGTCTCCGCTTCGTCGCCCGCGCCCGAAGGGGAGTGTGAGCCGAAGAGTTCATACTGGAAATCGAACTGCGCCGGATCCGACCAGTGCGGTTTGCCCGTCCGGTTGGCGTATTCGACGACGACCCCCATTCCGGATTTGCGGATGGCGGGATCGGTTTCGCCCAGGATCCATACTCCGGGCCGGCTCATCTCCACCACGGCATCGACCCGCTCGGCCGGCCCCAGGCGAAGGGTTTCGACCAGCCGGGGCGTTGGGACTGGATTGCCGTCCAACGCCGTCACCAGGAAGCGATGGCCGGGCAGCGAAATGGTATGCAACAGGGTGGCGCTCGAATTCAATACGTGCAACAGAACCCGCTGCCCTTCGCGCACCCGGATCGGGTCGCCGAATCCGAGCATCTTGTCGTTGATGGTCGCGTGCCTGTATTGCACCTCCTGGTAGCCGTCTCCCGTACTGTCGATATAGCCGTCCCAATCGTGCAGGGCGAGAAAGAGCTCCTGGTCGTATCGGGCCGGATCGCTCGCCGGGTCGATCATCAGAAAGCCGAATTCACCGGAAAAGGTCGCGCGCCCGAGGTGGTGCCCGGCAAAGGTATGCGTGTGGTACCAGCGAAAGCCGGCGGGGTGGGCCTCGTAGGCATAGCGCTGGCTCCCGCCGTGGGGGGCGGATACCGGCGAGCCCTCCTCCGATGCGCCGTCTTGTACGGATGGAATATGGAGCCCGTGCCAGTGGACGATGTCCGGGATTGCCGTCTCGTTCACGACGTCGATGGCCACCTGCTTGCCCTCGCGCACTCGGATTAACGCTCCCGGAACCTGTCCGTTGAAGGCGGTTGTGTTCACAAACTTGCCGGGCGCAATCTCCAGTCGGTACGGCGCAATCCGTATCGTATAGTCCGCCGGAGCTTCAATCGCCGCCGCCCGCGCGAAATCCCGGAGGAGAGAGCTGGTTCCCGCCAACGCCGCGCCTCCGCGAATGAGTAAGTCTCTACGCCGCACGTTTTCCACGGGACCCAGGGGATCCGGAGCATTCACGCAAGACGGAGAATCCAGAGGCCGGAGCGATGTCCCTCCAAGCCTGGACTGCGCCTTCCATGGTTGAGTCGAGGGGCGGCGCCGCCGCGGCGCCGCTCGTCCTCTTCCAGTCTAACGTGGTCATCGCCGACCGCAACAGGATGCCGCCAGACCGCATCCCGGCCCCATTCCGCCCCGCCGGGATGCGCCGCCAATCCCCCGGCTCCGGCGCGCCAATGGCGCCGCCGGCGATTCCGCCGAAAACCCCTCTCCCTTATCTTAATTAGTTAAGAGAATAACGGTAGCACGGAAGCTACGGCCCGGCGGCGATCGGCCGGTGGAAGCAAAAGCCGAGAGGGGAATTCCGGCGCCGGGCGCCGCCGGAGATTCAACCGGCTCCCGGGCTCTCCTCGCTTGGAGGTCTCGCTTGGAGGCTCGGCCTGGAACCTTGGCGCGGGCCTCCCGGCGCCGTCAGGCCAGGGCTCCGACCTCCGCTGCGGTCACGCCCACTTTGTCGAACCAGGAATGCGCGGCTTGAAGACTGCGATTGACGTTTTCAATATTGCGCACGCCCTCGTCCTTCAGCCAGGCCTCGAAGGCCGCCGCGCCCTGTTTGGCGTAGATGGGAATGCCGTCCTTCCAGGTCGCGCGCCCGCAGAGCACGCCGTTGAAGGTCGTCCCGCTCTCGGCCGCAAGCTCGAGCGTCTCGGTGAAGACCGGATTGCTGACGCCCGCCGAGAGGTAAATGAAGGGTTTGTGGGTTACCGAAGCCGAGTCGCGAAAGTGCTGGAGCGCTTCGCTGCGGGTATACGCCGCCTCTCCCTTAAAGGCCTTGACGCCTTGCACATACTCCATCTGCACCGGCACTTCCACCTTGAGCACATCGACGCCGTACTTGTCCTTGCCGAACTCGGCCATCGAGCCGGAAACGATGCCGGGCTTCTTTTTCGCGTATTCGAGAGATTTTTCGCTGCCGCCCCTGGCGTCGTATCCGACAAATTCGAGAAAGAAGGGAATGTCGTGAGCGCGGCATTCGTCGCCGATGCGCTCGATGAACGCGTGCTTGCGGTCATTGATGGCCGAGGCTTCATCGGGGGTGTAGTAGAGCAGCACCTTGACCGCGTCGGCCCCCTCCTCCTTCAGACGGCGGACCGACCAGTGATCCAGCAGATCGGGCAGGCGGCCCGGTTGATCGGCGTCATACCCGGTCTTCTCATACGCCAGCAGCAGGCCCTTGCCGTGGCGCTTCTTGGAGGCGGGCAGGCCGAATTCCGGGTCCAGAAGAATGGCCGACGCATGTCGGGTGAGGATATCGGTGACCAGTTCCTGGAATTCCGTCAGGGCCTAGTCCGGGAGATCCGCAACGCCCTTTTCCTTCGCCAGCGATTTCTTCAACGAGCCGCGCTGGTCCATGGCCGCCGCGGCGATCACCCCGCGCGAGTCGGAGACCGCCTTCAGACCTTCCAGCTTCCCACGTGTCAATTTCATGATTCCCGCTCCTGCTTCGCAATCAATTGCCTCAGCCATTCTATCGAAACTCCGTCCGCCGCATCGGTGGGCGCAATAAGGACCCGGCGGTCAAACCTCTTCCAGCACCTTGCGCTGGGCCGCGATCAGTTCCCGGATCCCGCGCTCCGCGTAGTCCATCATTTCCAGCATCCGCTCGCGGGGAAAGGTCTTCCGCTCCGCCGTCGCCTGCACTTCCACCAGACCGCCGGACTCGGTCATCGCCAGGTTCATATCCACCTCGGCCTGCGCATCCTCCTCGTAAGCCAGGTCCAGCAGCGTCACGCCTTCCACCACGCCGACGCTGGTGGCGGCGATCCACTCGCGGAGCGGCGGCTTCTTGATGGCCCCGGACTTCAGCAGACGGCGAAAGGCAATCTCCATGGCCGCGCACGCCCCGGTGATCGCCGCCGTGCGCGTGCCTCCGTCGGCCTGCAGGACATCGCAATCGAGGATCACTGTGCGCTCCCCCAGCGCATGCATGTCGACGACCGAGCGCAGGGAGCGGCCGATGAGCCTCTGGATCTCGTGCGTCCGTCCGGCGATCCTGCCCCGCTCCGACTCGCGCGGCGTGCGGGTGAGCGTGGCCCGGGGCAGCATGCCGTATTCGGCGGTCACCCATCCCCGGCCGCTGTTCTTGAGCCACGCCGGCACGCCGGGCTCGATGGTGGCGTTGCACAGCACGCGGGTGTGGCCCAACTCGATCAGGAGCGAGCCTTCGGCTACGGCCGTGTAGTGGGGAGTGAGCCGCAGCGCTCGCATTTGCTGTGGAGACCGGCCTTCCTGCCGGAAGAATGCGGTGGTCAAAGCATCCGAGGGAAGCATCGCATCCATTGTATGGGAGGGTGTATGGGAGGGCGTATGGGAGGGCGTATGGGAGGGCGTATGGGAGGGCGACGGGGAGGCCGGCGAGTCGGCGGGCCGGGAACGGGGCAGGACCAATTCCAAAGCGGGATGGGTTCGGCCTCAGTTCCAGATCGGGAAAACTCGATTAACTTCTGATATTCGAGAAGGTTGGCGGAGACCGGCGCCGGTCTGCATTCCCATTTTGGAAGGCGACGGCCCGCGCCGCGTAGGGCGACCGAGCCGGAGCGCCGCTAAGTCGTTTCGTTGCAGGGCGGGAGAGAGGGATCCGGTTTGGCCTGGCGATTGCTTATTCCCTGGCAGGATCGGATCGTGAGGCAAGCAGAATCCCGTCATGCTCCCGTCATGCTCCAGGCGCGGTCAGATTCGGGAGAGGCACTCATGGGGGAAGGAACTCAGGGCGGCAGATTGACGCCGTCGTTGGCATTGCGGGGGCATCGCGAGGGCCTGCGCCGGGGCGGCCGAGAAGAAACGCGAGCCAACGATGCGCAGGATACAAACCAGTGACGGGCGGGAGATGAGGGAGCGAGGGAGAGTCGATAGTAATGAGTAAAGGGCGCAAGCCTCGTCTCCACGACAGGAGGGAATCTGCGTACAATGGCCACACCCGTTTCAATCAAATATCCCATGCCGAGCGACGTGCGATCCGTGGATAACAACGGAAGCCTGCATCTTCTGGTTGTCGATCCCGATCACGCAGTTCGAGGGGCGTGTTGCGAGATCGCGGCCGGCCTCGGATACGCGGTGCAAGACGCTCCCTCGATCGCCGCGGCGCTGAAACTTCTCCGCGGGCGGGCCCACGACATTCTTTTGCTCGACATGGAAGAGCCGGGCGGAGAAGCGCTGGAGTTGCTCGACGAGGCGAAGATCCTGGATCCCGACCTTGGAATTGTGGTGATGACGGCATTTGCCTCCGTCGCCGCGGCGGTAGAGGCGATGCGGACCGGAGCCTCGGACTACCTCGCCAAGCCCTTCGGGGCCGCGGAGCTGGCGATGGTGCTGGAGCGGATCTCGGAGCGCCGGCGGAGCAATCTGTCGAACCGCAGGCTGCGCGATCGGCTGCGCTCTCCGCAGGGATTGGGAAATCTGATCGGGCGCAGCGGGGAGATGGAAAAGCTATACCGCATTCTCTCCAAGGCGGCGCAAAGCACGCATCCGGTGCTCATTCTGGGAGAGAGCGGAGTGGGCAAGGAGCTGGTGGCGCGCGCCATCCACGCCAACGGTCCGGCCGTCGGGCGGCCCTTTGTGCCCATCGATTGCGGTTCCCTGGCCCCCACGCTCATCGAGAGCGAGCTGTTCGGATACGTCAAAGGGGCCTTTACCGGGGCCGTCCGGTCCAGGACCGGCCTGCTGGCCTCGGCCCAGGGGGGGACGGTCCTGCTGGATGAAATTGGCGAACTCCCGCTGGATCTGCAGTCCAAGCTATTGCGCGTGCTGCAGGAAAAAGAGGTCCGCCCGCTGGGGTCGACGGAGTGCATCGCGCTCAACGTTCGGGTCCTTGCCTCCACCAATCGCGATCTGGCGGCCATGGTGGCGCAGGACAAGTTTCGCAAGGACCTCTATTACCGGCTGAATGTCGTCTCGATGCGCATCCCGCCGCTGCGCGACCGGCGGGAGGACATCCCGCTGCTGGCCGCCCACTTTCTCGATCGCATGGCGAGAGAGACCGGCGTGGCCCATACGCTCAGCGACGATGCGCTGCGCACGATCATGGAATACGACTGGCCGGGCAATGTGCGCGAACTGGAAAACGCCGTCGACCGCGCCTGCGCGCTCTCCTCCGGCCCGGTCCTGCATCTGGGCGACCTGCCCACGCAGTTGCAGAATTTCCGGCTGCAGCGCCGCCGCGCGGAGCATCCCGTGCCGGCCTCGGCGGCCGGCAATCCCCCGGCTCGGGAGGTCGCCGTCCAGCCTCTGGCGGAGATGGAAAGAATCGCCATTGTCGAGACCCTGCGGAAGCTGAAGGGCGACAAGCTGCAGACGGCCCGGCTGCTCGGCATTGGCAAGACCACCCTGTATCGCAAGCTCAAGGAATATGGCATTGCCGATGCCGGTCCCGAAGGCGCCGAGTGACGCCCGAAGGGGCTGCCCGATAAAACCGTAGACGGTCTCCGGCTGCAAATCGGCCGGGAAGGCTGAGAAGGAAGAAGCGAATGCGCGAAGGCATTTTGATGGTCACCCCGCTGGAGAGCGCCGCAGCCTGCGCCGCGCTTCTCACACGAAGT
The DNA here is from genome assembly GCA_021799945.1 of Acidobacteriota bacterium. Lineage (GTDB taxonomy): Bacteria > Acidobacteriota > Terriglobia > Terriglobales > Acidobacteriaceae > PALSA-350. The sequence continues at coordinate 1,472 of JAJYZK010000036.1, read as the reverse complement.
TTGAACCTGGGCGTGGAGGTTGCCGATTCCCAGCAATCCGCTCTGCGCGCCCTTCGCCGCCATAGCTATGCGGTGTTGATTCTGGACGAAGTTCTGGCTGAGAGCGATCCCGATGGGGCCGATGCTCTGTGTCGCCGGGCCGGGCTGGCGGCGCCGCTCCAGGTAAATTTCGCCATTGCCGGCGCCGCCCGGGTGCTGCGGGAGGTGCGGGCGGCATTGGCCCGCCGGGAGCGGGAGCAATCCCTGGCCCTGCGCGCCGCCGCCGATCTCCTGGAGAGCCAGCTGCGGTCCAAGGTGACCGGCCTTCTGCTCCATGCGCAGCTCGCCCTGCGCGAACCGGGGCTCCCGCCAGGGCTGGGAAAAAAGCTGCGGGTGGTGGAGGAACTGGCGAGCGGCCTGCGCCAGACCCTGCTGGAAGCCGGGGCGGGCGGGCGGGCGTCCCGCGCATCCTAGGATCGCTGGCTGCCGGGATCGCCGATTGTCGAAATTTGTTAAAGCTCCGTATTCGGCAGCCCCCCGAAAACCATGGCTTCAAAATAGATCCACCACAGCCGTTCCTCAAATCCACGGGAAAACCCGGCTCTGCCGCCGCGCCTTCCCTCGCCCATCCCGGCCTCCGGCGCTGCGCCCTCCGCTGCGCTTCGACCCGAGCCCCCGTCACCGAAGAGGGTGACCGGGTATAGTGTTGAGATAGCAAGCCTGAGCCGGTAAAGATGCCGCTCCGGACCTCAGTGCTTTCGAGGGTCCGAACGCTCCCAACGCAACCTCATCCGCTCGGCCTCGCCCGCTCCCGGAAGCGGCGGCGTAAGGCGTTCAGGCGCAAGGCATTCGGCCGGCAGAGCGGGCGGTCCAGTATCGCGGAAGTGGCATTGCAAGCTCGGCCGGCGTCGGAGATTCTTAGTCCTGCTCGGATATTGCCGATCGCCGAGGTTCGGAGGGGAAATGGATAGCGATCCAAGAAGGAGCGGGAGGGCGGCTGCCGCGGTGGGGAATCCGGGCGGCGCCCAGGCTGCGAATGGCGGCCTGCGTCTTCCCGGAGCCTTCGCTTCCCTGCGGCTCGTCCTCTTTGTGACGCTGGCATGCGGTTTGGCGGCCCAATCCGCAACCACGGCGGCGCAGAACTCCAACCCTCAGCCGCCTGCCGCTACGCCCCGGATGTCCATGCGAGCGGCGCCCCCGACCGTGGTCCCCCCCCAGCCCCCGCCACCCGATCCGCGGCTTGAGGGCCGGCTCCAGGCATTGGAATCCGAGCTGAACGCGACAAAGGAGGACCTGCGCGGGACACGGCGGGACTTGGCCGAATCCCAGCGTCTGCTGCAGGCCATGCGCCTGGATTGGATCCTCTTCCTGAGTGTCTTCGGACTGCTCGGCGCCCTGCTCGCCGCGGCCGCTACCTGGCAGGCGCGGCGCTGGCAGCGGCGGGGCTCCACCGCCGCGAACCAGGCCGAAGCCGCAGCCGCGGAGCTGGCGCC
>JAJYZK010000427.1 GCA_021799945.1 Acidobacteriota bacterium | reverse complement strand
GAATACGAAAATCGTACTCGGCTCTGTGCGGAAATCGGGGTCAGGCCAGGCCCATGAGATTGCGCTCGACAAACTGCATCTGGCCGAAGAAAAAATTGCAGATCTCGAATCCATCCGTGACGCTTTCCATCCTATAGTCCGCCAGTGCGAACGCAAGCACAGGCGCGGCGCCTGCCCGATTATCGAATCTCTCGTCGAGGCCTGCCCGATTCATGTCCAGAGATCAGTCAGCGCGGCGGCCATGAACAAGTCGAGGAATACAATCTTTGCCGCCCCCATCCTACTTCTCCTGCGCTGCAATCTACTCCCTTACCCAGGATTATCCCGATCCCCGCTAAAACAGTGGGGAAGGCCCTGTTTTACTCCGCCCTCGAGAACGGAGCCGCCTTCTGCGGATTCTTCACTACAGAACGCCCGTTTCCGTGAACACCACTTCCGCAGAAGCGCCTTCGCGTAGAAGGCGCCTTGCGGTATTTTCCTTCGCCACCTGTTCCAACGCCTGGCGCACGACGTCAGTCTCCAGTTCCCGTGGGAGGATGACAACGCCATCGATATCGCCGAAGACGATGTCGCCCGGGCGGACCATGACGTCTCCAAACTGCAAGGTGGAGCGAAAGTCAACAACGCGTCCCCGGCCTCGTTGGTCCCGTGCGTAAGACCCGTAGGCAAATACGGGAAAATCCATGGCCAGAATTCCGTTGGTGTCGCGCGTATGTCCAGCCAGAACCGCTCCCGCCGCGCCCCGCGCCCGCGCCGCCGTGCTCATCAGCTCGCCCCAAAGCGCGTACCTGGGCGAACCTCCCGCCGCCACATATACCTCGTTTGCCTGTAACGAGTCCAAGGCCTCCAGCATCAGGCCAAACGGCGAAGCGGAAAGCTCAACCACGTCCATCTCGTGGACCGGCATTGCGCGTCCGCACACAATCATTTGCGGCTGCAAGGGGCGGCATTCGGGCGGGAGAAACTGATCCCGGCGCCCATGCAGGTCGAGTACATCTCCGACGATGGCGGTAAACAACCGCTCCCGCATGAGCTGAAAAAGTTCAGCATCGTTGCTCCACTGCATAGTCTCCCTCATGGTTCAACCGAAGTACGTGAGGTATGCCGAGAATTCTACGCGCCGGCAAGCCGCGCGGCCGCAAGGCCGACGGGGAGCGCGATTCCTTGTTGCACAGATACTTCGAATCCCGCGGCGGTTACGGTCAATGTGCAGGTTCGCGGCGGCAGCGGCGGAGTCCTACAGACCGCTTGCGCGTCAACTCACGCCTCCCGTTCCGGCAAAAACCGGAACGGCGCAACAATCTTCAATGGAATCGGAATGGGGTCAGTCGTTGCCCAACATATGCCCCAGCGCTTTGATGGCCGGGCCCGCCTGATCCAGGGGGGCCGAATTGCCGCACTTGTTCACTACCCAGTGCTGATAATTATTGTTCAAGAACAAGAGATAGCGCTGGCCGGTCTGCATATCGAAGCCGTCTTCGCTGTGCTCGCTGAAGATGGTAATCTCCCCGGATTGCTTGCCCTTCACCTTCTGATCGATGTGCAGCACATAATCGGTGCCGTCCAGCGTGTCCCAGGACTGGGGAACCTGGTGCGCGGACACGACCGTGCCCACGATCACGGCTTCCGACTGCTTGTATTCCTTTACGGCCGGCACCTTGGCCCCGCACTCCGCCGATAACGCGGTGGCGGAGGCGAAGACGGCGATGGCTACGGCAACTCGGATCAATTCGCGTTACTCCCTCGCTCAGGGCAATGTCGCGCGCTCTCGCGCCGAACCGGCGCGATCCGCATCCCCGACCGCCTTCGGTGACCCCGGGCAGAGTCGAAACGTTGGTGAAAGGTTCGTCGCGTGCGCCCAATCCCGCATTGTCTTCCAATGCTTCATGATCCCATGATTCAGCCGCCAATCCGTTCGAGAATGAGTCGCCGAACCAAATAGTTCATCCCAGGGTGGCGCCAAAGTTGCAAATTCGAGCGCCGGATGGCGCGAACGGGCGCTTCCTCCGGCCGCCCGCGAGCCGCGCCGGCCGTTCTTTGGAGTTTTGCCCTGTGGCGTTTTGCCGGATTCGGCGGGGCTGGGAGAGCGGGAGTCACCCTCCCGGCGGTGGGCCTTTCCGGACGGCTTTTGCCCCGCCTGGCCGGCGAGGCGGGGGCAAGCGAAATGGCCTCTCCCGGCGTCGATTCATTGAACATCGTCGGGGAACATGGTCGGTCTGGGAACATGGTCGGGCGCCCCGGGATCGACGGCCTGAAGGGAGCGATTGCGGGCCCCGGCCGGGAGCCTGCGCCGGGAGCGGATTTCGGCCGTCGCCCCGCAGGGCGGGACGGGATTGCATGCAGGGTCCCCGGCGTGCTCTCCTGGGCGCCATTCAGCTCCGCCGTGGGCCGCCGACGGTTCTGGGGCGGAGATTCTACCGGTAAACTGAGGTTATGGCGGAATTCGTCATCAAGCTGGCGGATGAACGGGGGCGCGTCCAGGAGCAGATCCAGGTGGCGGGCTCGGCGGACGAGCTGCGCAACCGCTTCTCCCAGGCCGGCTACTACGTCTACTCCGTCCGTCCGCGGGGCCTGCGCGGCGGCGGGAGCAAAAAACGGGCCAAACTCGAGGCCTTCATCGTCTTCAACCAGCAGTTTCTTACGCTGATCCGCGCCGGCGTTCCCATCCTGGGAGCGCTGGACATGCTGGCCAAGGGCCAAAAGAACACCACCTTCGGCGCGCAACTGCAGAATGTGGCCGCGCGGGTGAAGACCGGCGAATCGCTGAGCGTGGCCTTTGAGGCCCAGGGCGGCTTTCCCGTCATCTACACCACCACCCTGCTGGCCGGAGAACGGAGCGGACAGCTGGAAGACGTCCTGGGCCGCTAT
>JAJYZK010000035.1 GCA_021799945.1 Acidobacteriota bacterium | reverse complement strand
GGCGCAGACGCTGGAGGCGCTCGGACGGGCCGGTGAGACGGCCATGGTGGAGCGTTATGTGCCGCAGGGGCTGAACAGCAGCGCACCGACGGTACGCCAGGCCGCAATCGTCGCCGGCATCCGCCACGGTCACGCCGCCGCCGCGGTTGGCGACCACCAGGGTGCGCCGGTCCGGGGAGATGCGCGCCACGCCCGGGTTCTGCCCCACGGGGATCGAGCCGATCGCTCGGCGGGAGCTGAGGTCGAGGACCGAGACCGTGTTCGACCCGGAGTTGGAGACGTACGCGCGCCGGCCTTCCGCATCCACATCGATCGACTGGGGCCTGCGCTGGACGGGAATGGAGCCGGTAACCTGGTTGGTCTCCGCGTCGATGACGGCGACGGCGTTCCCGCCCGACTCCACCACATAGACTTCGTTGCGGCGGGGATTCGAAGCCACGGCGGCGGGATGCCGGCCCACCGCGATCACCCGGTCGACGCGCATATTGACGACGTCCAGCACCGTGACGGTGTCGCTGTCTCCATTGGCGATGTAGGCGTATTCCCGGTAATTGGCCGGATAGGTGGGAAACTCCGGCTGCCGGCAGCCGGCCAGCGCGGCCAGCAGGGCGGCGGAGAACGCCGCGACGGGAATCGACGCGCTTCTTCGGAGACGCGGAAATCGGATGCCTTCCATGCTATGCGGCGCGGTCGCACAGCCCTTCAGGCATGCTCCACCGCCGGCTCGGACAGGTGGATGCCGTGGGGCAGGCGCCGCCCCACGGCAGGGGCGATCGGCGATATCTCCGCCATCAATTGCAGGAATTGCTCCGGATCGACCGATTGGGCGCCATCGGAGAGCGCCTGATCGGGTTGCGCGTGCACCTCGACCATCAAGCCGTCCGCTCCCACGGCCACCGCCGCCCGCGCCAGCGGCAGCACCATGTCCCGTCTGCCTGTCCCGTGGCTGGGATCGACGAGGATCGGCAGATGGCTCAGCCGCCGGACTGCGGGAACGATGCTCAAATCGAGGGTGTTGCGGGTGTGGTCCGCGAAGGTGCGAACCCCGCGTTCGCATAGAATCACCCGGTAGTTTCCCTCGCTCATCACGTATTCGGCCGCCATCAGCAGCTCTTCCAGGGTGGCCGACATGCCGCGCTTGAGCAGCACCGGCTTGCGGCTGCGCCCGGCCCGGCGGAGCAGGGAATAATTCTGCATGTTCCGGGCGCCGATCTGGATCACGTCCGCGTAATCCGCCACCAGTTCGAGGCTCTCGTTGTCCAGCGCCTCGGTAACGATGCGCAGGCCGAAGGCCTCGCGTATCTCCGCCATGATGATCAGCGCTGCTTCGCCGAGTCCCTGGAAGGCATAGGGCGAGGTGCGGGGTTTGTAGGCCCCGCCGCGAAGGAATTGCGCTCCCGCCGCCGCCAGCCGCCCGGCCACCGCAAAGGCCTGCTCTCGGGATTCGATGGAGCAGGGGCCGGCGACGATGGCCAGGTCGCGCCCGCCGATCGTAGCGTCGGTTCCCGGGAAACGGATGACCGTGTCTTCCTTCTTCACATCGCGGCTCACCAGTTTGTAGGGCCTGGTCACCACCAGCACCTCGGCCACTCCCGGCAGTTGCTCCAGGCGGCCCCGCTCCATCGCGTCTTTGTTGCCGGTAACGCCCACCGCCGTCCGCAGGGCGCCGGCCATGGGGTGCGCGCGATACCCCAGTTGGCCGATCCGGTCGCAGACCGCGCGCACCTCTTCCGGCGTGGCCTCCGGCTTCATCACTACGAGCATGGGCCCGAACCTTTCCCTGAGGCATCCCCAGGACCGTACGCACTGGATTGAATCTCCACCCAGTCTACCGGCGGCCCACACGCCGGGCAAACGGCCTTACCGCTTTTGAAGCCCCCGAATTTCAGGTCTCCGGGCCGAACCATCGTTGCAGGCGGCCGTTCCTTGCATATCGATTACATCCTTGAGATTTTCATCTTGGATTCAAGCTTGGGGCCAAGCATGGCGAGTAGAACGGATCCGAGGCGTTGGAATGCCCGCAGTGAAACTCCGCGGCGACAACCGGATCCCGCTTCCGCCGCGGGCCGGTAGCCGGAAGAACGGCAAACGGGAGAATCGAGATTCCGATTGACTGACGCTGCCCGGCCGGAAGCGATGCGCAGGATTGCGATCGTCTTCTTCGATGCGGGCGGGGGGCATCGCAGCGCCGCCTGCGCGCTCAAAAGCCTGGTCGAAGAGCAATACGCCTGGCGCGTCGAGCTGGTCAACCTTCAGGAGATCCTCGACGATATCGATCCTCTGCGAAGCCTGGCGCGGATCCGGCTGCAGGACGGGTATAACCTGCTGCTGCGCCACGGCTGGACTCGCTTTACTCCGCATGTGCTCTCCATCCTGCACGGCTCCATCCGGGCCCGGCATCGAGCGATCGTGCGGCGTTTCGAGCGGGAATGGAGCCGGCTCCGCCCCGATCTGGTTCTCTCCGTCGTTCCGCATTTCAACCGGGCTCTGGCCGAAAGCATTCGCTGCGCAGCTCCCGGCGCTCCATTCGTAACATTACTTACGGATTTCGCCGATTATCCGCCCAACTTCTGGATCGAGCCGGAGTCGGAATACGTAATCTGCGGGACGCGGCGGGCCGAAGAGCAGGCCATTCATTTAGGGGTGAGGCGGGAACGCTGTTTCCTGGTTTCCGGCATGCTTCTCCATCCGCGCTTCTACCGCGCTCGCCCATTGGACAGGGCGGCCGAGCGGCGCCGTCTTGGATTGTGCCCGGATTTACCCACAGCGCTCGTTCTCTTCGGCCGGGAAGGCTCCTCGGCGATGCACCGCATCGCCCTGGCGCTCGAACGGTCGCCCGCGCCCGTTCAAACGATCTTCCTTTGCGGCCGCAATGAACGGCTGGCGGAGCGGATCCGGCGGATTCCCGCCCGTGGACCGACCTTCGTAGAGGGCTTTACCGATCGGGCGGATTACTACATGTCGATCTCCGATTTCCTGATCGGCAAGCCGGGACCGGGAAGCATCAGCGAGGCATTGCACTTTCACCTCCCGGTGATCGTCGAGAGAAATGCGAGGACGCTGCCGCAGGAGCGTTACAACACGGATTGGATCCGGGAAAATCGGGTGGGAACGGTGCTGGAGGACTTTCGCCATATCGGCGACGCGGTGGCCGGACTGCTGAGCGGTGGCGAACTGATGCGCCTGCGAGGCCGCGCAAGGGCCTATGAGAATCGCGCCGTATTTGAAACGGCGGAAATTCTGGCTCGCTTGATGGGAGTGGAGACCCTCGGCGGGGAGCTGACGAAAGTACAAGTGGCTTCGGATTGACGGCTTGATTGACGGCTTCAGGATCGCCGGATTCGGGGTTATCCGCGAGCATCCGAATACACCGCATCCTCAGGGAGTTCCGAATCCGGCAGGCCTCCCCAATCGGCGAACAAATCCTCCGGCGGCGGATCGGCGGCGGGAAGCTCCACGGGAGCGAAGCGCTTGACGGCAACCCCGCATTCGCCCACCGTGATGTAGGTGCATTGGGCGCCGTCGATCCACGATCCCGAGTTGTAGTACCGGATGCCGTCGCGTTCGACGCTGAGCGCCAGATGCGTGTGCCCACAGAAGACGTGGCTGGCCCGCTTTTCCGCCGCATACGCCAGGCCGCCTTCGGCCACCTTGCCGGAAAGCCGCAGCCAGCGGGTATTGAGGCGATCGAGATATCGGGAGATGGTTTTCTGCCCGAAATCGATCTTTTGAATCCACAGGAACAAAGCCTGGCCGAGCCGGCTGATGCGCAGATTGTCGATGGTGAAGCGGTCGAACTGGTGGCCGTGAATGGCCAGGTAGCGCTCGCCCCGGTATTCCCAGAGATATTGCTGGTAAACGGGAATGCCGACCAGATGGGACATGAGGTTCGACAACCCGAGATCGTGGTTTCCCTCAACCCACACGACCTCCACATTCCGCTTGGGATTCGAGAGCTTTCGGATATGCGACAGGAACTCCCAGTGCTCCTTTTTCAGCCTTCGGAAGTTCAGGTCGTTGAACATGTCGCCCAGCAGAATCAGCCGCCGGAAGCGCATGGACCGCAGCAGGGCAAGTCCATCGCTGGCCCGGCTGATCTCGGAGCCCAGATGAACGTCGGAGAGGATGAGCGTATCGCAGTCATGCTCCACGCCTCAATTCTGGTGCAAAACCGCCGGGCGCCCGGTGAATTTCCAGAGAATTCCCGGCGAACGAGTCTCCGGAGCAAGTTTCTGGAGATAGACCCGAGATTGACCCGAACTGGGCGCGTGCCGTCGCGGCGCAGCGCTCCACGTCAGCCCGGATCGAAGTCCGGGCATCGAAACAGGCGGGAGTCTGTGGAAGATGCGGGGAAGATGCTATGAGGAATCAATAAGATGCGCCAAAAATCCGAGGGAGCAGGATCCGAGAAAAGGAAACCCTGCGCCGCAAGGGGCGCCGAGTTGTGAGCTTCGCCGCTGACTCGGCAAGCCGCGATGAGCGAGAATGAGTCGTTGGGGAGAAGCGCCGGCGATGAGGGTTGTGCAGAAGGCCGCACCAGACAAGGCCGCACCACACAAGGCCGCACCAGGGGATGAGGTTGTCGAGCGGGGCATTCTCTCCGGGATCCGCTCCTCGATCGCCGGCATCTCCTTCAATTTTTTCCTGGCCGCCCTCAAGTGTGTGGCCGGAATCGCCGGGCACTCCTTCGTGCTGCTGGCGGACGGCATCGAATCCTTCTCCGATGTGGTCACCTCGGCCATTATTTATATGGGGCTGCGGTTTGCGATCAAGCCGCCGGACGCGGACCATCCCTATGGGCATGGGAAGGCGGATCCGATCGCGGCGGTGATGGTCGGCGTGGCCATGATGCTGGCCGGTCTCGGCATTGCGTGGGAGAGCGTGGTGTTGATCCGCACGCCCCATCCGCTGCCACGGATCTACACGCTCGGGGTCGTGCTTCTGGCCGTCGCCCTGAAGATGCTTTTATCCCGCTACGTCGGCGTGGTCAATCGGGCGATTGAGAGCACCGCGCTGCGCAGCGAGGCCTGGCACCATCTCTCCGACGCCACCATTTCGGGAGTCGCCTTTCTGGGCATCGCCGTGGCTCTCTGGACGCGGAATCCCACGGCGGACGATTGGGCCGCATTGTGCGTTTCGCCGGTGATCGTTCTGGGTGGCTGGCGGCAGCTTCGCCGGCCCTTCGCGGAGCTTCTGGATACGGCGCCGCCGCCCGAGGTCGAGCAGAAGGTGAGAGGCGCGGCTCGCGATGTCGCCCTGGTCCTGGGATTGGAAAAATGTTTTGTGCGCAAGGTGGGATTCCGCTACTACGTGGACCTGCACGTGGTCGTGGCCGGCGATTTGACAGTGCGGGAGGGGCACCGCATCGCGCATGAGGTAGCCAATCAAGTGCGGCAGCGGGTAAGCCGGGTGGCCGAGGTTCTGGTGCATATTGAGCCGGAGGAGGAGCTTCTCCGGCTCAAGCGCTGAGGGATCAAGCGATAGAGGCAAGGGGAGAGCCGGCTCGAAGATCCGTTCCGGTTGAGTTCAGATTTAGCGCCGCAGGACCGGGAACGGACCGGGAACGGACCTGGAACGACAAGAAGCTAGTATGGCGAATCAGAAATTCGCTCAAGAACAACCCCAGATCCTTCGACTCCGTTTGGCCTAAAAGCCGGCCAAACTCCGCTCAGGATGACAGTTCATTTGTTATGCGAACTTCTGACTCAGAAGCTAGGTCTGTGCGGGGTAGGTGGGAGCTTCACGCTCCAGCGTGCGCACTTCGCGGCGCTTCAGGCCGATCCAGCCCAGATAGAGGAGATGGATGGTGAAGGCGGCGGCGTAAGCGAGTATGAGATGGCGGTGCGCCATTGGATCCTTTCAAGAGGATGGGGCGTGATCCCCCACCGCCGCGCCGGTCAGGGCGCAACTTCCAGTGTCGATTCCAGAGCGCGCAGCGCGGCATTCTGCTCGGCTCGCTGCTTGCGCCGCTCGATGCCATAGCGCAGGCTCGCCACCCAGACGCCCCAGGCCAGCCAAGCGGCGATATTCCACAGCATCGCGGGCAGCATGGAAGGATCGAGACCGGAATTGGGGCCGCCGAAAAACACCGGAGCCGGATGCTGCGTGCGCCACCAGCGGGTGGAGAAATAGACGATGGGAACATCGGCGTAGCCGAAGATGGCCAGGACCGCGGCCAGCGTCCGCATCTGCGGCCCGGCGGCGAAGCCGCGCAGCAGCAGGTAGCTGATGTAAATCAACCAGAGAATCAGAGTGCTGGTGAGCCGCTCGTCCCAGGTCCACCAGATGCCCCACACCGGGCGAGCCCACAGGGACCCGGTAATCAGCCCGACGGTGCAGAACACCACGCCCACCTCAGCCCCGGCGAGCGCGAGAGCGTCGGAGTTCAAGGCCAGCAGGGGATGGCTGCGGCGAGTGGCCAGGTAGGTGATGGAAGCGCCCAGGTTGACGGCGAAGAACACCGCCATGCCGCACCAGGAAGGCACATGGTAGTAAAAGATCCGCTGAATGTCGCCCATGGTGGCTTCCGTCGGCGCAACATACATGGCCTGATAGAAGCCATAGCCAAGCAGACCCAGACAAAGTGCGAGCCAGCCCCAGCGAAAAATCCTCATGGAAGCGCAACCTCTGCCGCAGGCTCTATTTTAGACCACCGGGAGCCCGGATTTGCAGCGGATTCTTTCATTCCGCGTGCAACACCTTGTCGAACAGCAGCAGGCCGAGCGTCGTGAAGATGACGTCGTAGCCGGCCAGCAGCCGGATCCACAGACCGGGGTCGGCGTCGCCGATCAGGATGGCGCTGGAAGCCTCCACCATCCCCAGCAGGGCGGGAATGAAGATGGGGAAAAGCAGCAGCGGCAGCAGCATCTCGCGGTTGCGCGCGCGCAGAGAGATGGCGGCGAAGAAGGTTCCGTTGACAACCAGGGCCCAGGTTCCCAGCGGCATCACCACGGCTAGCATCCAGCCCTGCCCGGCAGGATGGAGATTGTAGAAGATGGCGAAGACCGGGGCCAGGAGGATCTGCACGCCGGAGACGAAGAGAAAGTTGGCGATCACTTTGGCCAGGAACAGCGAGGAGGGCGGCGCCGGCGCCAGGCGCTGCGCGTCGAGCACCTGATGCCGGATCTCCCGGGTCCAGGCCTGATTCAGCGCGGTGACCGAGGCAAACAGAGTCGCCACACAGAGAATCCCTCCGGAGATCTGCCGGGAGACATACGCGGTCGGGTCGAAGGCCAGGCTGAACAGCACCACCACCAGCAGGGCGAAGAAGAGCATGGAGTTCAGCGCGTCCTTGGATCGCCACTCGATGCGCAGGTCTTTCGCCAGGTGGACCAGCACATAGCTCCGCATCACAGCGATTTTCTCCATCCGGCGGCTTCCGGCGCCGGACTGGCGACGATGGAAACCAGCCGCCCGGCTACCATGGTGAGCACGAAATCGGCCAGAGGCGCCGCCAGCTCCCGCTGGTGCGTGGTGAGGACGACCGCCCGCCCGGAATCCCGCAATCTCGCGAGCAGGGCCAGCATCTGCCGGGCGCTGGCGGCGTCCATGTTGGAAAAAGGCTCGTCCAGCAGCAGCAGAGCCGGCTGCGGCAAAAGCACCCGGGCCAGGGCGACGCGCTGCCGCATGCCCTGCGAGTATTGCCCGACGGACTTCTCGATAGCCGGATCCAGCCCCACGGAGCGGAGAGCCTCCTCGGGGGCCAGGCATTCGCAGCCGCGGTACAGCTCGGCAAAATATCGCAGATTTTCCATCGCCGAGAGCTCGTCGTAGAGCATGGCCGCATGGCCCATGTAGCCGAGTTCCGCCCCGGGCGCCGCTCCGGGCGCGGGAGCGCGGTGCTGCACGCTGCCCTGCGTGGGCTCCAGCAGACCGGCGAGCACCCGTAGCAGCGTGGATTTTCCGGCTCCGTTCTCACCCAGCAGCAGGTAGCATCGCCCTGCCTCCAGGCTGACGGTCACCTGGCGCAGCGCCGCGGATCGGCCGAAGAGCCGGGAGACCTGGCGAAGCTCGGCGATCGTCTCGGACACGGTTTCGGACATGATTCTCGTCTTCAGGCAGTATATGGGGTTGCGGGAGGAGCATTCCCGAGGCCAGGCTGGCTTGATCCAGGCTGGCTTGATCCAGGATGGCTTGCAGTCGGAGGGAACGAGCCCGGCCGGAGTGCAGACCCCGGATGGGATGCGAGCAGGCGGGCTTACTTCTGCGCGGCGGGCGAACTGAGCGCGGCGGTCGCCGGGGCGGCGCCTGGCTTGGCCGGAGCGTACTTCGAGGCGCACTTGGCCTGCAACTCCGTGGCGTGGAAGACGCCGTCTCTGCCGTACGTGCCGACCGCCAGAGCCTGCGAGCCGTCCTTGAAGGTGTCGGGAGGCGGCTCAATCCCCTGATAATTCACAGCCAGAGTCCGCCCCTGTTCGACCAGCACAAACCGCGCGCCGGCGCCATCGCGCCGGATGGAGTTCGCCTGCACGTCGCCGGCGACGCGAAGGTGGCGCGTGTAGGCCTTGCTCCCCATGGCTTGCAGCTCCCCGATGGTGACGTAATAGCTTTTGCCGGCGTTGACGGAGGTGACGGCGAGATACGCAATGACGCCCAACACGATGGCCACCGCGATGCCGATACGAAGGGTCTGCGGATTGCTTTTCATAGCCTGAATTTAAGGGTAGGAGCGTAGGCCTTCGGCGTCAAGCGCCGGGTCGGGGCGCCTCATTCGCAGAGGCCGCGAAAAGTTATAATGCGAGTGAGCCGGGCGGCGGCGCCGGATGGTTCGAGATGGATTGTTCGAGCCGGATCGCCGCGGAACTCCACCCGGGAACCCAAGAAAAGAGCGCATTATGAGCATCGACGGAAATGGCAGCCTGCGCGCGGATGACCGCGCGGAGCGCGAAATCCTGAAGCCGCGCGAGGAATGGATCGCCAGGCGGAAGCAAGAGGCCGCCGCATCGGGCTCCCATGCCGGCTCCAGAAACATGTCGCAGATGCACTTCGCCCGTCAGGGACGCATCACGGAAGAAATGGCCTTCGTCGCCGGGCGAGAGAAGATCTCCGCCGAGACGGTGCGCAGCGAGATCGCCGCCGGAAGGCTGATTATCCCCGCCAACATCAACCACCCCGAGCTGGAGCCCATGGGCATCGGAGTGGCCACCCGGTGCAAGATCAACGCCAACATCGGCAACTCCGCCGTAAGCTCGAATATCCGCGAGGAGCTGGAAAAACTGCACACCGCGGTGGGCTTCGGCGCGGACACCGTGATGGACCTCTCCACCGGAGGAGACATCCCCCGGATCCGGGAAGCGATCCTGCGGCACAGCCCGGTCCCCATCGGAACGGTGCCGATCTATGAGGCGCTGAACCGGGTGAAGCGGCTGGAGGATCTGAATATCGACGTCTATCTGGAAGTGATCGAGGAGCAGGCCGAGCAGGGCGTCGATTACTTCACCGTGCATGCCGGGGTGCTGATCCAGTACGTTCCGCTGGTGGCCCGGCGCATCACCGGAATCGTGAGCCGCGGCGGCGCCATCCTGGCGCAATGGATGACCCACCATCACCGGCAGAATTTTCTCTATGAGAACTTCGACCGCATCGTCAAGGTGATGGCGAAGTACGATGTGAGCTTTTCTCTGGGCGACGGACTGCGTCCCGGCTGCATCGCCGACGCCAGCGACGAGGCGCAGTTCGCCGAGCTGAAGACATTGGGCGAGCTGACCCGGAAGGCCTGGGAGAGCGACGTGCAAGTCATGATCGAAGGGCCGGGGCACGTGCCGCTGGACAAGATCAAGGAACAGGTGGACAAGGAAGTGGAGTGGTGCGGCGGCGCCCCCTTCTATACGCTGGGGCCTCTGGTTACCGACATCGCTCCGGGCTACGACCACATCACCAGCGCCATCGGCGCCGCGATGATCGGCTGGCATGGCGCCTCCATGCTCTGCTACGTCACCCCCAAGGAGCATCTGGGGCTGCCGAACGAAAAGGATGTGAAGGACGGAATCATCGCCTATAAGATTGCCGCCCACGCCGCCGACGTTGCGCGGCGCCGGCCGGGAGCCCAGGATCGCGACGACGCCATCAGCTATGCCCGGTACACCTTCGACTGGGAGAAGCAATTCGAGCTTTCGCTCGATCCGGAGACCGCGCGCGCCATGCACGATGAGACGCTTCCGGACGACTATTACAAGGAAGCGGCCTTCTGCTCCATGTGCGGACCGAAGTTCTGCTCCATGAACTGGTCGAGCAAGGTGGACGCCTTCAACAAAGAAGTGCATGGCCTGGAAAAGCGCGATCTGAGCGAGTTGGTCACGCTGCAGGCGCAGTCCCTGGGGGCTGCCAGATAGGGAGCGGCCCGCGGGCGTATCTCCAACCGCCGGGCGGCCTCGGCCGCCTCAAGCCCACGCCTCTCGCAACAAGCCTCTCGCAAGATGTGCGAGGGCTGAGTATCCTTCGAAATCGGTTCCCGGGAAGCCGGGCCGCCCCGCTCCGCGGACGCCCCGCTTGGCGGCCGCTCCGCGAACGCTGCGAGCTCATGGACGAGCCGCGAGAATGGGGGTTGAGTGTGAAACGGATCGCGCAAACTTGCATTGCGGCCGGAGTCGCGCTGCCGGCCATGGTCTTCGCTCTTGGCAAGCGCCGGAGGCCCGCCCGGCGCGTAGGAATGGTGATTGGCCTGAAACCCGACCGGATGGCGGCCTATGAGGCGCTCCACGCAGCCTCCCATCCCGGCGTGCGCGACCTGCTGCGCAAATACCACATGCGCCGCTTCTCCATCTTCCTCCACCGGCTGGACGACGGA
Organism: Acidobacteriota bacterium; assembly: GCA_021799945.1. Lineage (GTDB taxonomy): Bacteria > Acidobacteriota > Terriglobia > Terriglobales > Acidobacteriaceae > PALSA-350. The sequence goes on along the minus strand of JAJYZK010000035.1, from coordinate 3,215 downwards.
CGCTATTACCTCTTCGCCTGCTTCGAATACACCGGCAGGGACTACGCCGCGGATATGCGGAGGCTGGCCGCCGAGCCGCGCAATCGCCAATGGCTGAGTGAAACGGACGCCATGCAGATCCCGCTGAGCGGCGAAGAAACCTGGGCGATCATGCGCGAGGTGTACTTCAATTCCTAGTTGCAAGTTCCCGCCGCGCGGAGTTCTCCGTATGAAGCGCCGCCGTTTGCAGGGCTCCTCGCTGCGGGCCGCCGCCGGCGGCGCCGCGGTCATAACCTTGGCGATCGTCCTGGCCAGGGTGATGACCGCCGCGGTGGCCGGCCCAAACCCCGGCCCCAACCCCAGCCCGAGCCATCGCTGGATGCTCGGCCCATTTGAGCGAGCCGCCTCCGCGCCGGTGATTTCGCCCAACGCCGCATCGGAATTTCCGGATCCCATCACGGGCCGGCAGGTTCGTTGGGAGGCCCTGCATACATTCAATCCGGCCGCGGTGGTGCGAAACGGCAAGGTCGATCTGCTCTATCGCGCGGAGGACGATTCGGGAAAGATGTCCATCGGCGGGCACACGTCGCGCCTGGGGCTGGCCGAGAGCGCGGATGGAATTCACTTCGTTCCTCGGGCCGATCCCGCGTTTTATCCTGCCGCCGACGAGCAGGAGCCGCGGGAGTGGCCGGGGGGAGTGGAGGATCCGCGGATTGTCGAGAGCGAGGACGGCCTCTCGTTCTCACCTACACGCAGTGGAACCGAAAGACCTATACGGTCGGCATCGCCACCTCCAGAGACCTGCTGCATTGGACGAAATATGGTCCGGCCTTCGCCGGAGCGGCTGGAGGCAAGTATGACCATCTTGCTTACAAGTCCGCCGGCATCGTTACCGGACTGGCCGGGGACCGCTTGATTGCCGCCAGGATCGGCGGGCGGTTCTGGATGTATTGGGGAGAGATTCGGATCCGCCTGGCTACCTCGCCCGATCTGATTCACTGGACGCCGGTCGAGGACTCGCGGGGCCGGCCGGTCGTATTGCTGACCGCACGCCCCGGGCTGTTTGACAGCGCCTTTCCGGAGGTGGGTCCGCCGCCGCTGCTGACGGCGCGAGGGATCCTTCTGCTATACAACGGGAAAAATGCCGAGAGCGGGGGCGCGCCGGGCATTGGCTCCGGAGCCTACTCCGGCGGGCAGGCGCTGTTCTCCGGAAACGACCCATCGCGGCTTCTCCGGCGCGCGAGCCAGCCGTACATTCGGCCCGAACTGGGCTTTGAGCGGAGCGGCCAATACGCCGCGGGGACCACCTTCACCGAGGGCCTCGTTTACTTTCAAGGCAGGTGGCTCTTGTATTACGGCGCCGCGGATTCCTACGTGGGCGTTGCGGTCTGCGACCAGCGGGGCGGAAAAAGCGAGCGAACGATCCGGTGAAGCATGCCCGGCGCAGCTCCGGGCATTCCCCGCGATACCGCGGCCACGCGCCTCCGGCATGAATTAGAATGCAAGCTCGGATGAGCGGCGGAGACCGCGCATCGGACGAAAGTGGGGCTCGCGGTCCGGCGAATCCCCACGGTATGGGAATGTCGGAGGTCGCCGGCGGCGCGATTGCGCCCGTTGACAGGAAGGCCGAGGTGAACAGGTCGAGCATGAACCATAGCGGAGCCCTCGGTTCTGTTTTGAACTACGAAGTGAAGGAGTTGCGGTTCGGGACCAGCGGCCGCCGCGGCAAGGTGGTGGACCTGACGCAGCTTGAGGTCTATCTCAACGCATTGGCGGAGATGGAATACTTGCAGTCGCTGCCGGCGGCCGAGGGGGGCATTGTCCGGGGCGACGATTTTTATATCGCCATGGATCTCCGTCCCAGCTCGACGGCCCTGGTCCCCAGCCAGGGCGGGCGCGGAGAGATTGCTCAAGCCATTGTCGCCGCCATTCGCGACGCCGGAATGAAGCCGGTGAATCTGGGCCGGATTCCCACTCCCGCTCTCATGTCGTATGCGGTGGCTCATGGCCGCGGCAGCATCATGGTTACGGGCAGCCACATTCCCTTCGACCGGAATGGTTACAAAACCAATAGCAGCCGCGGCGAGCTGCGCAAGGAAGAGGAAGAGCCCATCGGCCGGCAGGTGGCCAGGGTGCGGGATCGGCTCTACCGGCGGCCTATCGATCAGTCGATTTTCGACCGCGCGGGCATGCTGAAAGCGGGCCGCCAGGAGCTGCCGGTGGAGCGATGCGCCGCCGATCTGGCCTATCGCGACCGCTACCTCCAGTTCTTCCAGGGCTTGTCTCTGGCGGGAATGCGTTTGTTGCTCTATGAGCACTCCGCCGTGGGCCGCGACATGCTGAGCGAGCTGCTTCTCGACCTGGGGGCGAAGGTCGTTCGCGCGGGACGATCCGACAACTTCGTTCCGATCGATACCGAGAATATCGACGCCGCTCAGCTCGCCTCGATTCAGGCTCTCGCCGACGGAGCGGGAGGGCATTTCGACGCGATTGTTTCGACGGACGGAGACAGCGACCGTCCGCTCATCCTCGGCGTTCACCGCAAAACCGGGAAGGCGCAGTTTTTCGGCGGAGATCTGGCCGGCATGCTGGTGGCGGAATACCTCGGCGCCGACGCCGTGGTTGTTCCCATCAGTTGCAACGACGCCATCGATCGGGGCGAGCTTGCGCCGGCCCTCGAACCCAAAACCCGCATCGGATCGCCATTTGTCATCGCCGGGATGGAAGCGGCATTGAGAAAAGGAAGGCGGCGCGTCTGCGGCTGGGAGCCGAATGGCGGCTTTCTCACCGGCTCGGATTTCGAGAAAGACGGCGTCACGCTGAGCGCGCTGCCCACCCGGGATGCCGTTTTGCCGATTCTTGCTGTTTTGTTTGCCGCAAAAGCCGCGGGCGCATCGCTGGTCGAGCTCTTCGCCAGATTGCCCAGGCGCTATAGCCGGGCCGCGCTGCTCAAGGATTTTCCCCGCTCCACATCGCTGCGCATCGTTGCGGCGCTCGCGCCCTCTGGGGGAGCGGCGGCAGACGAGCAGCAGGAAGAGCAGAGGGAGATTCGCGAATTGTTGGAGGCTTTTTTCCGTCCGGAGATGCGCTTCTCCGCGGTAGACCGCGTGGATTACACCGACGGCGTGCGCATCTTCTTCACCAATGGCGAAATCGCGCATCTGCGGCCGTCAGGCAACGCCGATGAGCTGCGCATTTACGCGGTGGCCGATACGCAAAGCCGCGCCGACTCGATC
>JAJYZK010000426.1 GCA_021799945.1 Acidobacteriota bacterium | reverse complement strand
TCGGCCGCGGCGATCTCATTGCGCTTCGCCGCCTCCACCAACTCCGCCGGCACGCCTTTCTGGGCGTAACCTTCCAGAATCCGCCGCATCTCCCCGATCGCTCCCGCCGGGTCCGTTCCCGTGGGCAGCGCGACTACGCCGTATCCCACGCTGGCCTTCGGGTAGGTTTCCGCCGTGGCGAACTCCGCCGCAAGCGCCTTCCCCGCGGGAACCATCGCGTAGAGGTCCGCTCTCTGGCTGGCCAGCACGTCGGAAAGAATCTCCACCGCGGCGAAGTCCGGGGAATCGGTTCCCGGCAGACGGTAGGCGATGAAGCCCAGAACGTATGGCAGATTGCTGTCCAGCGTAAAGCTCTCCGACTTCACCGGCTGCAGCGAAACCGTGGGATGGGGGGGCACAGGATGACTGGGAATTGAGCCGTACAACCGCCGGATGGTGGCCAGCGTCGTCGCCGGGTCCACGTTGCCCACGATCACCAGGATGCCGTTGTTGGGCGTGTACCACTTGCGATAAAAGGCCTGGAGCATCGGCGCGGTGGTGGCGTCGAAGGAGCTCCGGGTGCCCAGGGGATCGTGGGCGTAGGGGGCGCCGGCGAACATATCCTTGTTGACCCTGTCGATAAATTTGTAGGTGGGATTGGAGAGGTCGCGAGACACTTCCTGCTCGATCGCGCCCCGTTCCCGGCTCCATTCCTGCGCGCTGTCGTCGATGCCGCGCATGCAGGCGGCCTGCGCCTCCAGGGCGACGTCCAGATCCGCCGCCGGCGCCGTGGTGAAATACTGGGTGATGTTCTGCTGGGTGTCGGCGTTGTCCCGGCCTCCAAGCTGAGCGTAGATCGCGGCCGTTTGGTCGGCGGACATGCCCGTACAACCGCGGAAGGCCATGTGCTCCTGTGCGTGCGCCGTTCCCGGAAAGCCGACGGGCGTTTCGTCGCCGCCCACCATGTAATTGAGCTCCACAGTCACCACCGGCGCCAGCGTGTTGCGGACGATCACAACCCGCAGGCCGTTCGGCAGCTTCGCGCGGGTGACGGCGCCCGGGCCGGAGGCCGGCTCCGCGTGCGCGGCGCTTCCGACGCCCTCTACGCCCAGTGCGACGGCAAGCAGCACAGCCAGAAGAACAGGTTTCAACGTTGCCTCCGAGATTCCGGGAGATTCGAACTCAACTCACGGCGCGAGAATGGGCGCGCCGTGGAGATTCCGCAAAAAACCTTCATAACACTAGTTTTGCACAATCCTATTGCAAGTTTTGCACGCCGCGCCGGCGCGAAGCCGCCGGGGATCGCGCGCGGATTCAGGGCAGAGGGGCCTCCGCAGCCGTGTTCGCCCGTTGCGCGTGGAAGGCGGCCTCCGCATCGTGCAGCCGGGAATAGATCGCGTCGGGCTCCAGCAGAGCCGTCAGTTCGTGGCGATCCAGATCCGATTTCAGGTCGATCGAAACCCGGGCGAAGGCCATCCTGACCTTGCGGGCTGCGAGGTTGCGGATCAGTTGCTCCAGGGTGCGCGCGGCAGAATAGTCGAGATGGGTGATGGCCTCCGCATCCACCACCAGCCATCGGACCGGGGAAGGCGATGGTCCAACCAGAGAAAGTATTTCGCCCGAGAAGCGGCTGGCGTTGGCATAGAAAAGATTTGCGGCAAAGCAGTAAATCACCAAGCCGGATTCCGTCTCCATCTCCGGGCCGATGGGCTGCAACCGCCAGTTTGCGCTCCCTTCGCCAACCAGCACTCCGCTGCGCGGATGATAACTATGCCGCACCACCCGCAGCAGGGAAATGACCATGGCCAGCACGATGCCGACCTCTACGCCCGCGGCCAGGACCGCGGACGCGGTAGCCACTCCCAGCAGGAACTCCCCAGGGCTTTCGCGCGGGATGGCGCGCAGGGCGCGCAGATCGATCAGGCGGAGAGCGATGAGGAAAACGATCGAGCTGAGCACGCACCGGGGGAGATATCCCAGCGGCCGGGTAAGCAGGAGCAGTGCGGCGGCCACCACGCCGGCCGTGCAGATCTGGGCCAGCTGGCTGCCCGCGCCGGCGCTCTCCGCCATGGCCGTCTGGGTGGGGCTGCCGTTCACCACGAAGGCGCCGCTGAAGGCCGCAACCGCATTGGCCGCGGAAAGACCGGCCAGATCGGTATTCGCATCCGCGGTCTGCTGGTGGCGAGCCGCGTAGACCCGGGAGGTGGCCACGCTCTGCGCGACGATCATGACCGCGCAGGAGGCGGCCAGCGATATCAGCGAGGGCAGCCGGCTCCAGGCCGCGGCGGGCAGGCTCAGGCGAGGCAGCCCCCCTGCCACCGGTCCCAGGATCTCCACCCCGCGCCCGCTCAGATGAAACGCCGCGCTTGAAGCGGCGGCTGCCGCCACCACGAGGAGAGCGCCGGGTATCTTCGGCTGCACCCGGTGAAGGCCCACCATGAGGAGGCACGCCGCCACGGAAATGGACGGGGTGAGCGGATGCAGCTCGCGCAGGCGGCGCCCTATCTCGATCAACTCCGCGATCGTCCGGGTGGAGTGGGTTTCGATGCCGAGCATGCCCCCGGCCACGGCGATGGCTACCTGAACGCCCACCCCCGCAAGAAATCCCGTCAACACAGGCTGCGAGAGGAAATCGCCGAGGAAGCCGAGTTTCAGGATCCGTCCGAGGAGGAGAAAGCCGGCGGTCAGCAAAGCGACGGTTCCCGCCAGGCCGACATATTCCGGGCTGCCGGCGGGGGCCATGTCCATGAGGCCGCCGGCCAGAATCGCCGCCGTGGCGGAATCGGCCGCCACCACCAGAAAGCGGGAGGAGCCGAAAGCGGCAAAGGCGATCGGCGGCAGCAAAAGCGTATAAAGACCGGTGACCACCGGCATACCGGCGATCCGGCTATAGCCAAGAACCTGCGGA
>JAJYZK010000034.1 GCA_021799945.1 Acidobacteriota bacterium | reverse complement strand
GTCCATTCGCCGGCATCCGGCGGACAGAGCGGCCGCAATCCTGGCCGCCGCCGTGTCGGGCCGGGCATGCAGGTGCACTCCAATCTCTGCGCCGGGCTCTGCGCCGCGCGCAGGCGGCAGCGAGCCGATGACGGCGCGCACCACGGTCTCGATCTGCGAGGCGTCGGCCAAGCCTACGGTGTCGGCCAGAGAGATCTGCGCGATGCCCATGCCGGTCAGCGTCCGGCAGGCCGAGATGAGCCGGTCGAGGCTCCAGGGCTCCCCGTAAGGATTGCCGAAGGCCATGGAGAGATAGGCGACCACCTGCAAGCCGGACTGCGCCGCAGCCCCGGCGATCGTTTCGAGCACGCGCAGCGCCTGCTCCGGAGTCTGCCGCTGATTCCGGGCCAGGAAGCCGGGAGAAATGGAGAAGGGAAAGCCCAGGGTTGTGACCTTTCCAGTCCGCAGCGCGCGCTCCGCGCCGCGTTCATTCACGACGATCCCCAGGATCTCCGCCGAGTCCAGCGGATCCAGCGTATCCGGATCCAGCAAATCCGGATCCAGCGAGTCGAGGATCGCAAGAACCTCCTCCGAGTCGGCCATCTGGGGCGCAGCCGCAGGCGACACGAAGGCCACGGCGTCGAGATGACGGAAGCCCGCATCGAGAAGCGCGCGCAGGTAGCCGGCCTTCACTTTTGCGGGAATCCGCCGAGCGAGTCCCTGCCAGGCGTCGCGCGGGCATTCGATGGTTTTTACCTTGTCGGGCCGCGTGCCTCACCTCCCGGCAGCCCGCCGGCGGCGGCGAGCCGGAGGTCGGGCGTCCGATATGCGATTTTGCGCCTCGCCGCTCTCCCGGTGCGCGGGATACAGCGCGCGAGTGTGGCGAATCAGAAATTCGTTCCAGAAAAACCGCAGATCCTTCGACTCCGTTTGGCCCAAAAGCGGGCCAAACTCCGCTCAGGATGACAGTTCCTTTGTGATGCGAACTTCTGACTCGGGACACTAGCGGGGAACAAGCATGCCTTCCCGCAAAGAGGATTCGTCGGAACTTCGCTGGTGATTCAGGCCCCCGTAGCGGCGGTCTCTGCGCTGGTATTCCTCAATGGCCTCCAGCAGGTGCGCTCCCCGGAAATCCGGCCAAAGCCGGTCGGTTACGTAGATCTCGGAATAGGCCAGCTGCCAAAGCAGAAAATTGGAGACGCGCATTTCCCCGCTGGTGCGGATCACCAGATCCGGGTCCGGCATATGCGCGGTGTAGAGATGCCGCCGCAGATCCTCCTCCAGGATGGCGTCCGGAGACGCGCCATTCTGCTGGATTTCGCGGGCCAGCGCGCGGAAGGCGTCGACCAGCTCGGAGCGCGCGCCGTAATTCAGCGCCAGGGTCAGGACGGTGCCGCGGTTATGCGCCGTCTGTTCGGCGGCCCAGCGCATCTTATCCTGGACCTCCGAGGGCAGCTCCTCGATGCGGCCGATATAGGAGATGCGGACGCCGTTGTCGTTCATGCGCTGCACATTGTCCACCAGGTACGTGCGCAGCAGGCGCATGAGAAAGTTGACCTCGGACTTGGGCCGCCGCAGGTTGTTTTCCAGGGAAAAGGCGTAGAGCGTGAGCCATGGAAGATTGATGCGGGAGGCGGTCTCCACGACATACTGCACCGCTTCGGCTCCCTGTTGATGACCCAGGAAGCGCTTCAGGCTCCGCTTGCCCGCCCATCTGCCGTTGCCATCCATAATGATGGCGACATGTTGAGGCAGGCGGGCCGGGGAAAGTCGGTGGTAAATGGCCAGTTCTTCGGCGGACAACTCGGAAACGCGGTTCGCTAAGGGAGATCGCAAAACAACCGCCTCTTCCCATCGACCGTAGCACATGCTCGGCGATGCCGCAAAGTCGGGCGCAGCGGCTGGGAGAGCCGCCGGAGAGATGGACCGCTGGTCGGCGCCATCCACTCCGGGCAGCGCCATCCACGCAGAGCGGAGCGATGCGCCTCGCGCGGTTGGGGGCGACCGGGAGCGGAAAACAGCCGGCAGGACCTTCGTGAAAAACTCACCGGAGCAGCGAACGAAGCGTGAGGATCCGCATCCCGGGCACAACCCCTCCGCGGAAGTGGGGCCGCCAGGAGCCGGCGAATCCGCCTTGCAACAAGCTCCTAGCGGTTACGCGCTCCTGCGGCGGCCCATGGCCATATCCCGGACCTGATTCAGGAACATCGAGCGTTGCAGCGCGTCCAATTGGGTGACGTAAGGCGCGATCTCCTTCAGGAACGGGTCGCCGAGAATGAAGATCGCCTCTTCATGCCTGCGGCTTCGCGCATCCCGGAGCAGATTGCAGATATCCACCTCAAGGGCGCTGGCGAGGCGGCCGAGCGAGGAGAGCGTGGGCATCGCCTTGGCGTTTTCAATCTTGGATATATAGGTGCGGGGAACCTGCATTCTATTGGCGAGCTGGCGCTGGCTCAGATTGCGGGCGCGGCGCAGCTCGCGAACGGAGCGAGCTACCTGCAGGTCGGTCTCTTCGGAAGCCGCATCGTCGGGGGCTCCGGCGAACTGGGGCGCCGCCGGCTCCGGCTCATCGATCTCCAGGGGTTTGTGGCACCGCCGGCACAGGGAGTTCAGTGTGCGAAACTGAACCAGCGAGCAGCGTTCGCAGCGCAGAACCTCACGCGCCTCAACCGAAGCTAGGTTTGTTGCCATATGATGTGGCGGAGCGCCAGAGCGGGCCTCCCGCGAGCGGCTCCGCCATGGCCAAGGTCGCTATGCCCGGCAACGAGTTACCGGAACAGGAGCAGCGCGGACACGGCAGTACTCGCTCGATTCATGACTACAGTGATGCAGGGGTACCTTCCTTGTCAAGCGAAAAAATAGAGGCAAACGGGAAGACTCCGCACAAAGGACGGACAAACCATAGGAAATCCGTAAAGAGACCTAGCTCGAAAGATGTAGAGAAAGGTAACTATGAGCGACGATGGATCCGAGAGCGCGACCGCGGGAATTCACTCTCGCCAGGCTGCGTGGCTGCTGCTGACCGAGTACACGCAGTCGCCGAGCCTGCTCAAACACGCGCTGGCCGTGGAAAGTTGCATGACGGCTTGTGGAGAAGCGGAGGCGGCGCGGCTGGGCTGGACCGGCCCCGCCGCGCGGAATGCGATTGAACGTTACCGCGTCACCGGCCTGCTGCACGACTTCGACTACGAAAAATATCCCACGCCGGAAGAGCATCCGTTTGTAGGGAACCGGATTCTGGCGGAGCGGGGCTGGCCGGAGGAGGTGCGAGAGGCCATTCTGGGCCATGCCCGGTATTCGGGCGTAGCCCGAAAGACGCATCTGGCCCGGGCCTTGTTTGCCTGCGACGAGCTGGCCGGATTTCTGACGGCCGTCTCGCTGGTGAAGCCCTCGCGCTCCATCTTCGAAGTCGATGTGGCCGGAGTGCGCAAAAAAATGAAGGACAAGGCCTTCGCCCGGGCGGTCAGCCGGGAGGATATTGTCGTCGGCGCGCGGGAGCTCGAGACCGATCTGGACGAACACATCGGCCGCTGCATCGCCGCCATGCGCCGGGACGCGGCGGCGCTCGGGCTGGATGGCGCCGGATCCGGATCTTAGGCCCGGTTCATAGGCCCGGCGCTAGGCCAGAAACTCAGGACCAGGATGGGGCCCCGGCTGGTGCGCTGGATGTTCCACAGAGGATGCTATGCCGCTTCGCAGCCTCGCTTCCAGGCAGGAGCGGCAGCAACGAGTTTTTGACATCGGGATCGATTGCGGGCGCCGGCGCAGCCCGAACGTACTTCTCATAGGCGGCGATCCAGTCGCCGGAAATCGCCTCCTGGGCTACCGATAAGTCGACCTGATGCAGGCAAACCAACTCATGGAGCCGCTCTTCTAACGCATCCTTCCTGTGAGCATTCCAAACCGCGGCGTTGTACGGTTCGGGCCACAGGTTTCGGATGTCGTCGTCGCCTCCCAATCCCGGGCTGATCAGGTAATCCACCTCATATTTGTCGGATTGCCCGAGGGGGATGCCGTATTCCGCGAAGACTCTCCGGCGTATCGTCGGGGACACCTCTTTTACCACTTCTTCACGCGGCAGCGAGCAGATTTCGGTGAGCGACGCCCGTCGCGCGACCCCGGGCGTGAGCGCGCGATCGGGCAGCAGGCCGTACCCCGCTGACGGGAACGGCGCCTCCGCGTCCGCCGGCGGGGAATGCCGAAAGGCCAGCACTCCGGCCACAAGACCCAGGGCGGCAAGAGCGGTCAAGCCCGCCGCGGTCGCCAGGAAATCTAGAGGCGCGCGCACGCGCGAGAGAAGGCTTCCCCGGCCGGCCGACAGGTCCGCCAGCCGGGTTCGCAGCATCGCCCGCGGCGCGGCGATCGAAGGCAGCTCGACCAGTCCTTCCTCGGCTTGGGCCAATTCCCGCAGGAGGCTCTCCATCTGCGCCGCCCGGCTCCGGCATTGCGCACACGACTCCAGATGGCTTTGGACCCGGGCGCCGCATTGTCCCCTCTCTCCGTCTGCGGCCAGCAGCAGGTCTTCGTCGGATACGTGTTGCTCGTCTTCCCGCATGATGCTACCCCCGATCGGCGCGCAGCAGCTTGCCCAGCGACCGCGCGATGGAGATGGAAACGCTTCCCAGAGAGATTTCCAGGGCGACCGCGATTTCCCGATAGCGCAGGCCGGCGGCCCGCATGCGCAGGCAGCACCGATCCAGCGCGGGCATCGCCTGCACTACCGCCCGGAGCCGGCGTTGCCGCTGCGCCTCGGAGCAGGCATCCTCCGGATTCGGCTTCGGATCGGGCCGCAGCGCGGCGATCTCCGCTTGCTCCATCGTTGCGATCGGCAGGCGCCGATTGGCGTGACGTCGCTTGAGCGTGAGATTGTGGGCCACACGGAAGATCCAGCCGGGCAGATGTTCGCGCGACCGCCCCAGCCGCAAATGGCGGAAGAGAGCCAGGAAAACCTCCTGCACGATCTCCTCCGCATCCGGAAGCGGCACGCCGAATGAAAGAGAGTAACGCAGCAGAGGATCGCGATATTGCTCGAACAGGGACATGACCTGTTGCTCGATCTCCAGCGCCGCGTCCCCCGCCTCCGGGGAGCAAGCCACAAGCGGCAGATCGCACGCCTGCTCCGCGGAGGCGGGTTGACCGGATCCTTCCACTCTGAATATTCGGCTCCTTCCCACTCTGTTCACCCTTTTTTTCGATTCGACTCCCCAACTGCCGGAAACGCTGAACAAAATGCGGATGGCGGGAATATCCAGGGTGAAGCGCGCTTTCCGGATCGCGGCTCACCTGGAATCACTTCCAAGGATAGTTTGAATGATCTTCCAACACGAATCTGCCTGGCAAACGATGAAGTGGGTGAGAGCTTGCGCAATCGCTCTGGTGTTGTCGGCTCCCGTTCCGGCAATTTCCCAGAGCGGCGCCGGGGAGCTGCGCCTGACCGTTACAGATCCTTCCGGCAACGCGGTCAAGGCCGAGGTCCGGGTGGTGAGCGAATCCAATCAATATCGATACACATTCAGCACCGATGCCCAGGGTTATCTGGACGTCAGAAGGCTGCCCCATGGAGTCTTCGACATCCAGGTTCAGGCGCCGACCTTCGCCCCGGCCGCCGACTCCATCGTGATCCGATCCTCGCTTCCGGTCGTGCGTACGATCCAGCTTAAAGTAGCCGCCGTTTCCCAGTCGGTGACGGTTCACGCCTCCGCCACGCTGATCGATCCCTATCGTGCGGGGGCGGTCAATCAGATGGGCCTGCAGACGATTCAGAATCGGCTGACCTCGATCCCCGGGCGCTCGATCCAGGACCTGGTCAATTCCGAGCCGGGCTGGCTCTATGAAGGCAACGCCGTGCTGCACCCGCGCGGATCGGAATATCAGACGGAATTTGTGGTGGACGGCATCCCGCTCACGGACAACCGTTCGCCGGGATTCGGCCCCTCGATCGAAGCCGACGACATCCAGTCGCTGAGGATTTACACCGCCGGCTTTCCGGCCGAGTACGGCCTGAAGATGGGCGGGGTGGTGGCGGTCAATACGCTCACCAACGAAACTCCCGGCGCGCATGGCCATCTAACCGTCTTAGGCGGATCGTATGCCACCGGCGGCCTGGACACCCAGGACCAATACACCTGGAAGAAAAATACGCTGGGCATCACCGCCTCCGGAAACATGACGGACCACTATCTGAACCCGGTGGTTCCTCAAAATTACTCGAACAACGGGACCACGGGCAGCTTCTCGCTCAACTACGAGCGCCGGTTCACGCCGAAGGATCGCATCACGATGATCGCCACCCACGAACTCGCGCGCTACGCGATCCCCAACGAACTCGTGCAGCAGAACGGCGCGTGGCTGCCGAATGCGGTCAACACAACCGGCTGCCCACCCGGTCCGGCCAGTCAGGAGCCGAGCGATTGCGTCTTCGTTCCCGGGGGGCAGCTACAAACCGGCGACAACTTTGAAACCATGGGCATCGCCTCCTGGGAGCATATTTTCTCCTCCAATACGCTGGGCGCGCTGCGAGGCATGAGCCGGGATAACTCCCTCGATTTTTATTCCAACCCAGCCTCCTGGCCGTTGATCGCCACCCAGCACAATGACTTCAAGGAGACCTATTTCACCGGGTCGATCTCCGTGCATCGCCAGAATCAGGAGTGGAAGGCGGGAGTGGAGTCCGACTCGAAGTTTCTGCACGAAGACTTCCACTACCGGATGCCGGACTGCGCCAATCTTTCCAACCCGACATGTCCGATCGCTCTCGGCATCCTGGATGCCGGCGCAACCACCTTCGCATTTACCGGCAGCCGGCCGGATCTGGAGCAATCGGCCTATGTGCAGGACGCCATTTCTCTCGGCGATTGGGCAATCGACGCCGGTCTGCGCTGGGACCACTATCAGCTACTGGTGAACGAGAATGCGCTGAGCCCGCGCCTGGCTATTTCGCGCTACTTTCCCAACGCCGGGATGAAGATTCATGCATCCTACGACCGGATCTTCCAGACGCCCTCCTTTGAAAATATTCTGCTGGCCAGCTCCCCGGCCGCCGAGGCGCTCGATTCCAGCGTTCCCGCAGTGCAACTGCCGGTCAGGCCGTCTCACGGAGACTATTACGAGGTGGGAACGTCCAACGGATTTTTCGGGGCGCTGCGGCTGAATGCGAACTTCTTCCGCCGCGACGTGAACAATTATGCCGACGACTCGCAAATATTGAGCACGGGGATCAGTTTCCCCATCGCCTTCCGCAAGGCGATTCTCTATGGGGTTGAGGGCAAACTGGAGCTGCTGGGCTGGCGGCGCTTCTCCGGATTCACCAGTTACTCCTACATCGTAGGAAACGCCTGGTATCCGGTGACCGGAGGGCTGTTTCTCGGCCAGGCCGCCACCCAGGCGGGGACGCTGCTGACCGGGCATTTCCCCGATTCGCAGGACCAGCGGAACACGGGGCGCGGGCGGCTTCTGTATCGCGTGACGCCGCGGCTGTGGCTGGCGGTGGGAAGCGATTACAACAGCGGGCTGCCGTTTGTGCCCGATCTCACTCCCCAGCAATATGCCTCGGAGTACGGCGCGGTGGTGGTCGATCACCTCAATTTCGTCCGCGACCGCATCCATCCCTACTTCACCCAAAATGCCTCGGTGAGCGCCGATCTCTACCGCGGGGAAAAGGCTTCGATACGCCTGCAGGCCGACGGAGAGAACCTGAGCAATACGCTCGAATTGATCGACTTTGGCGGGCTGTTCTCCGGCAACGCCGTCGGCCCGGCGCGCATGGGTCTGCTCCGCCTGGTGACGACGTTTTGACCGATTCCCCTGGGGCGTGGGAAAGAGAGGAATTGGAAAGCCGGACGGGACCGCATTTGCGACGCGGCTTTCCACCGGGACGTTTTCGCCGATATAATTCCGGCGCTGCGAAATTCCATTCGGTATCGGGAAGTCTCGACATGCGCTTTGTTTCGTTTTCTCTGTCTATCGCCGTTCTCGGCTCGGCCCTTTGCCAGAGCCTTTCCGGCCAGGCCATCCCGCAGGAAAAAGCCAATGAAGCGCGCATCGACAAGCTGCTGGGGCAGATGACGCTGGAAGAAAAGGTGAATCTGATCCGCGGGGAGACCGAACCGGCCGCCAGCAATCAGGGACAGGCGGGCTATCTGCCCGGCGCGTCGCGGCTCGGCATCCCCAGCCTGCGTTTTGCCGACGGCCCTCCGGGCCTGTTGACGCGGGTGGCCGGCCAGGCCGAGACGGCGACCATGGGCGTAGCCGCGACGTTCAGCCTGAAGGACGCGCGCGACAATGGCGTCGTCATCGGTCGGGAGGCGCGCAGCCTGGGCATCGACGTCGCGCTGCAACCCTTCATCAATATAGATCGCGACCTGACCTTTGCGCGCGGCTACAACACCTTCGGCGAGGACCCGTTGCTCACCGGGCTGATGGGAGCCGCGGAAATCCGCGGCATTCAATCGCAGGATGTGATGGCCCAGGCCAAACACTACGTGGGCTACGACTCCGACAGCTACTCCGTGGCGATCGATCCGCAGACTCTGCATGAGGTGTACCTGGCGCCCTTCGCGCAGGCTGTCGGGGCGGGCGTTTCCAGCGTGATGTGCTCGTACAACCGGATCAACGGCCCCTTCGCCTGCGGCAACGCGGAGACGCTGAAGGTCATCCTGAAAGGCGAGCTGGGGTTCAGGGGCTTCGTCACTTCGGATTGGGGAGCGGTCCACAGCGCGACCTTCATCAACGACGGACTGGACATGGAGATGCCCGGTCTGCTGGCGCCGGGCGGTCCATTCGCCGCGTTCATGCACACGTTTTTCCGCACCCAGCCCGAGCCGAAGTCGAATGCTCCCAAATTCGATCCGAACCAGTTGGCCGGCATGCTCGGCGGCACGATTCCGGAAGAGCCTCCGGTCGCGCCGATGAACCTCAACGGATTTCCTCGCGACAACGACGGAACGACGCTGCGGCAACTGTTGGCCAACGGGACCGTTACCGCGGCGACCATCACGGCGGCGGCGCGGCGCGTCCTGTATGAAATCGACCGCTTCGGCTACCTGGACGGCAGGCAGAAGCATACGGTCACCGCGCAGGATATCGACGCCAATGCGGCGGCGATCGAGCGCACTGCGGAAGACGCCGCCGTGCTGCTGAAGAACGACGGCAACTTGCTTCCGCTCAGCGCGGGCGATCTGGGCTCCCTTGCGATGATCGGGCCGACGGCGGGACAGGTGGCGGCGATCGGCGCCTTCGGCGAGCGCTCGCCGGGACTCACCGAGCGCCAGGTAGGCCCGCTGGCGGCGATGCGGAGGCTTGCGCCATCGGCGCATATCGCGTTCGCCGTGGCCGACGACATGACCGGCGCGCCTGTCCCCGCCGAGGACTTTATGCAGAACGGCAAGCCCGGCCTGCAGCGTTTCGAAGGGGCGAAGGCGGTAGCGACAGACCGCACGCTGAATTTCACGCGCGCGAACGGCAATCCTCTGCCGGCCAATACGACCGCGTCGTGGAAAGGCCAGATCGTCGCGCCGCACGACGGCGATTACTGGATGTATCTGCAGGTGCTCGGCGCGCGCGGCGTGTTGAAGATTGACGGCAGGGAAGTCGGCCGCAGCGGCGCGACCGAAGGCGCGGTTCACGGCGATGTGCAGCATGCAACGCAGGACAATGGCTTGCCCACAACCGATGGTCTCGACAATGTGCGCCGGTCGGTGACGCTGACCCGGGGAGCGCACGCGATTGAGGTTTCGATTTCTCCTGACACCTCCAATGCGCCGGCGCAGGTCAGGCTCAACTGGATGACGCCGGAGGCGCGGCGGGCGGCGCATGACGCCGCGATCGAAGCGGCGAAGGCGGCGAAGATCGCCGTGGTGTTTGCCTGGACGCGCGGCCATCCGGCATTCGGCCTTCCCGGCGGCCAGGACAAGCTCATCGAAGAGATTGCAGCGGTGAACCCGAACACGATCGTTGTGTTGAACACCAGTCAGCCGGTGGCGTTGCCGTGGATCGGCCGCGTCAAGGCCGTCCTGGAAATGTGGTGGCCCGGCGACGAAGGCGGATGGGCGACGGCGAAGGTTCTTCTCGGCCGGGCCGACCCGGCCGGCCGCCTGCCCGTAACCTGGGGACGGCGGCTCGAAGACTACCCGGCCACGGATCCGGCGCACCCGGAGCGCTCGGCGAAAGGCGTGGACGGAAAAACGACCTACAGCGAAGGCGTGCTGATCGGCTATCGCTGGTTCGACGCGGAGAAGGAGCAGCCGCTCTTCCCATTTGGCTTCGGCCTGAGCTATACGCAGTTCCGGTACAGCGATGTCTCAGCGTCACGGGATGCCGATGGCGGCGTCCTCCTGCGGGTGCGCGTGACGAATACGGGCGGCAGGGCGGGCGACGACGTTCCCCAGGCCTATCTCGACGCGCCGGCGGCTAGACCGCCGGGGGTGCAATTCGCGCCGCGCATTCTCGCGGCCTTCGACCGCGTGACGCTGGCCCCGGGCGCAAGCAGGATGGTGGATCTGCATCTGGCGCGCCGGCAGTTCGAGTACTGGTCGGTCCGCGAAAACAAATGGGTTCTGGCCGCCGGAGACAGAAGGATTCAGGTGGGCGGCAACTCCCGCGATCTTCCGGCCTCTGCTGTCGCTCACGTGCAGTAGCCAACCGCAACAGCGCGAGCGCGGATGCAACCGGCGCACCCTCCGCGCGCGCCTGGACCGCCGGCCGAAAAATGAGGCGCTCGACCGGGTGTTCGAAAAGCTGCAAAGGCTGCGAACTGCTCTGCGGTCTGGGGCCGGCGCCGGAGGGCCTGCCGATGCGGAGGAACCGCGCTTTCGAAGGCGGCGAAATGAGGCGACGGATGTTGGGAGAAATTTGGGGACAGCGCTCTGGAGGCGGCGGACCAATTGGGCCTCCGGCTGTTAGAGGCCGCATCCCCAAGAGCTCTTGGATGCTTTTTACGCCATCGAATCAACTGCGCTATTGAGCGCAATCGATGGAACGCAATCTTTCGCTGGAAGTTACAGCGATCTTCCCGCACGCGGCAGGGCGCCAAAACTGCGCCAGCCTCTTTCCGGCTTTGATATGCAAAATATGCGATTGTATCGTATATTTTGCATATGTGGATTCCGCGCGCTGTTGAACCCAGGCTCGAACGCTCCGCGCGAACGCGGCCTGTCATAGTGCTCACCGGAGCCAGGCAGACAGGTAAGACCTCGACATTCCGGCGCCTGTTTCCGAACTACTCTTTCGTGTCGCTCGATCTTCCCACCGAGGCCGAGCAGGCGGAGAAGGAGCCGCGCGCCTTTCTGCAACGCTATCCGCCACCGGTCATCGTCGATGAAGTGCAATATGCGCCCGGTCTGTTCCGGCATCTCAAGGCGGAGGTCGACGCCCATCGCATGCGCAAAGGCCAATTCCTGCTCACTGGCTCGCAGAAGTTCACATTGATGAAAAACATATCCGAGTCCCTGGCGGGCCGGGCGGACATTGTGGAGCTTGAAACACTTTCCTTCTCCGAGATTCGAGCGGCATTGCCGCACATCGAGATTGAAGCGGCCATCGTGCGCGGCGGTTTTCCGGAGCTATATGCCAATCCGGACATCGATCTGGCGGCGTTTTACAATTCGTATCTCGCCACCTACCTGGAGCGGGATGTGCGCTTGCTTACCAATGTCGGCAACCTGCGGGACTTCGAGCGGTTTGTGCGCGCCTGTGCGCACCGCTCCGCAAACCTGCTGAACAAGGCCGATTTGGCCCGCGACGTGGGCATTGCCCCTTCGACCGCCAGCCACTGGCTCTCCATGCTGGAAGCCTCCGGCCAGATCGTTTTGCTGGAGCCGTGGTTCTCGAATCGCACCAAGTCCATCATTAAGAGTCCGAAGCTCTACTTCGCCGATACGGGGTTGCTCTGCGCATTGCTCCAAGTCCGCTCGAAAGAAGCGCTGCGGCAATCTCCTGCGTTGGGCGCGATCTGGGAAACGTTTGTGTTTGCCCAGCTTCGGGACCGGGAGCGGCGCGTCGGTCGCGTAGGCAGCCTGTTCTTCTGGCGTGACCGGACGCGCGAGGTGGACTTTCTCGTGGATGTGGGCGGCCGTCTGGAGCTCTATGAAGCAAAGTGGACCGAGCTGCCGGATGCCGGCGACACGGTGAATCTTGGTTTCGGGCGGAATGCGGTAGGCCGATCGCGCGTAACCGCGGGAGCCGTTCTTTGCCGGACTCCCAACAGCTTTCCACTCGCCAATGGATTCCGGGCGCTGCCCATCACCGAATTGGAGGAGAACTCAAACCGGCTTTAGGACGCGCCGGTCAGGGCGCGAACCTCGGCGAGCACACTCACTTACCAGGACTCAACCGGGGGCGGGTTGGCCTGCCCCCATTTTCCGCATACAAATAATACTTAGCTCGCCGCAGCCATAGCTGTGGGAAAGTGGGAAACGCCATGGGCGTTTTCCAAGCAGGCGGAGCCTGCGTCTTTTCCACCGCTTGCTTTTGCGGCGAACTCTGCCGGTGTCATGTAGTTCAGACTGCTGTGTGGCCTCCGTTCGTTGTAATCGTGACGCCAAGCGGCGATGATCCGTCTAGCCTCGAACAGGTTCTGGAACCAGCTGACGCGAAGGCACTCCTCGCGCAGCTTGCTGTTGAAGCTCTCCACGGAGGCGTTCTGCGTGGGCTTGCCCGGCTGGATGTGCACCAGGTCGATCTTGTGGTCCAGAGCCCAGGCAAGGAAATGCCGACTGATCAGTTCCGGGCCGTTGTCACAGCGAATGGCTCGCGGCAGACCGCGCTCGGCGGTGATCTGGTCGAGCACGCGCGTAACGCGCAGGCCTGCAAAGCTCGTGTCCACTTCCATGGCAAGGCTCTCGCGCGTATACGCATCGACGACGTTCAGCACGCGAATCGAGCGGCCCGAGGCCATTACGTCGTGTACGAAATCGAGCGCCCACTCCTGGTTGGCGGCTGTATAGATCCCCAGCGGCCTGCTCAGGCGCACGCAGTGCTTGCGCTTCTTGCGGCGCAGCGCCAAGCCGGCTTCGCGATAGATCCGGTGCACCCGTTTATGGTTCACATGCTCGCCTTCACGGCCCAGCAGCACATGCAATCGACGGTAACCATAACGCGGCTTCTCCCGCGCCAGCTCCACCAGCCGCTCGCGCAGCCCCTGGTCGAAATCGCGCGGCCGATAGCGATAGCTCGACGCCGGAACCAGCAACAACCGGCACGAACGGCGCTCGCTGAAGGCATACTGTTGCTGGACGTGCTCGACAGACGCCTTCATAGCTGCGAGCCCCAGCCGTTTTTTCGAATCACCGACTGCAGGGCTTCCTTATCCAGGCTCAGATCCGCCACCAGCCGCTTCAGCCGTGCGTTCTCATCCCGCAACTGCCTGGCTTCCTGCGCCTCGCTCACATCCATGCCCCCGTACCTCGACTTCCAGGCGTAGATCGTGTGCTTGGACACGCCCAACTCTCGCGCGACGTCCTCTACCTTCCGCCCCGCCTCCAACTGCTTCAGCGCCCCGATCATCTGCGCTTCCGTATGCTTGCTCCTCGACATCTTGCCGCACCTTCCTGAATACGAAAATCGTACTCGGCTCTGTGCGGAAATCGGGGATCAGGCCACGGCATCGAGCAGGCTACGCCTCATCCTCTCCTTTGAAATTCCCGCACTTTACCCACGCGTTTCTCTCAAGCGCATTCTGTTCATGCATCGATCAGCGGTCGCTGCTCAGGTGAACGGTCAGCTCGCCCCAGGGTTGCGGCTTGTTCGTGTAGATGAGAGACCTCTCTACGGCCTGCATCGTCAGCTCTGGCCCTCCCGTCCAACTGCTATTCCTGCTTTTCCCAATGCGGTGAGCAATGCGGACACTGCGCCGGCAAGCCGTTCCCGGGTCACCGATTCGGGCAGAGGAATCGTCAGGGCAGGCCGGTTCGTCCGGGCGTCCCGCGTGAATAGTGCGGAAAGAGTGTGATCCAAACGCTTCGGAGGTACGTCGGCCTTCCCGTTGGTCGTCTCCCCTGCGAACGATTCGATCAGCTTCAGGCCCGCCTCGATAAACGACGCCGCCGCAAGTGCAATGCC